>DUZI01000097.1 GCA_013349595.1 Nitrospirota bacterium | reverse complement strand
CAATCTCCTTTTTGAGTTTTCTAAGTTGTTCAAGTTCTTTTTGGATATCTGCCTTGACAATGCCAAGTCTCTCTTCTTCAAGGCTCTTTTTAGTATCTTGTTTGGAGGCAGGCTCTTGAGTCTTACTTCCCTTTACATCTGCAGGTGCTTTAGCACCTTCTTGTTGTGCTGAAAGAGGTATATAAATTAATAAAGCTACAAGGGTCAAAATAATAATCTTCTTCATGATATATAAAGTAATGTCAAAAAATATGCCTATTCCCAAAATCGGCGATAGAACTAAAAAGCTTAATAAAATCAGCAAGTAAGATAGTAAGGGCTGATGATGGCTTTTTATACGACAAAGTTTCTAGGGCTTTGTCATAAGGCATTGCATTATAATGAATAAAGAAAATTAAATAAAATTTGTCGATTATAAAAAGCCTGAAACAGCCCCTCCTATCGCTACTTTAAGGCCTATTCTTCGTTTGCAGTAAACCTTACTGAGGCACTCTCGTCAGTGATAATTTGCTCAAGTCGTTGTTGTTTCTTTAGTTCCTGTTCCTTCTGCTTATCAAATAGTCTATGAAAAATCCTCTTTTCCTTCGTTGCTTCAACTAGTTCAAGACGATGCCTCTCTACTATCTCTTCTTTTTTTAAAATATTCTTTTTTATTTCTGCTATCTTTCTAATTAGATACTCTTGATGAGCCATAACGTCTTTGATTTTAGAAAGATCAATGGAGCCTTCATTATATTTTTTAAAATCATCTTCTATCTCAAGAAGTTTATCTTTATAATTTTTTAAAATCTCTTCTTCTGTGGCCAAGTCTTTCAAAGATAAGGCAAAGCGATTCTTTGCCTCGTCTTCTTTCCAAATCTTTAGATTTAAGAGATTTTCTATTGTTGATGGCATTTATGCATCTGCCCCTTTATCATAAATGTTGTATAAGAGATTTAAAGCATCATTATAGTTAGATTTTTCCTGAATACCCTGCCTAAAAATTGCCCTTATCTTATCCATCATATTTATTGAATAATCAAGGCGAGGGTTTGTCCCTGCCTTATAAGCACCAATAGTTATGACATCTTCATATCTCTTATAAGTTGCCATTATTTCAAGGGTCTTTCCAACATATTCCCTTTGTTTGGCTGAAGTTATATCTTTTATTAATCTGCTGATACTTGAAAGTATATCAATTGCAGGATAGTGATTCTGATTTGCCAAGTCTCTTGAGAGCATGATATGACCGTCCAGTATTGACCTCACTGCATCTGCTATGGGTTCATTCATATCATCACCCTCTACAAGCACCGTGTATAACCCTGTAATAGTGCCCTCTCCATCACAGGTGCCGACACGTTCAAGGAGTTTAGGCAGGAGATTAAATACTGATGGAGGGTAGCCTTTTGTGGTAGGTGGTTCACCAGCAGTAAGACCTACCTCTCTTTGTGCCATTGCAAAACGCGTTACAGAATCCATCATAAAAAGGATATTCTTACCCTTTCCTCTAAAATACTCTGCTATGGCAGTTGCTACAAAGGCAGCCCGGATACGCATAAGTGGTGATGTATCAGAGGTTGCTACTACAAGGACAGATCTTTTAAGGCCCTCATCACCAAGGTCTTTTTCAATAAATTCTCTCACTTCACGCCCTCTCTCACCGATTAAGGCTATAACATTTATATCTGCATTAGTATTACGGGCAATCATACCAAGAAGGATACTCTTTCCAACACCACTACCAGCCATTATGCCCATCCTTTGCCCCTTACCGCAGGTGAGCATTAAATCAATAGCTCTTATCCCCAATTCAATGGGTTCTGTGATTCGTCTTCTGTGTAAAGGATTGATTGGTTCATTATAAATTGGATATAGATGCCCTCTGATTGGACCTTTTTCATCAAGGGCAACTCCAAGTCCATCAATGACCCTTCCTAAAAGGGAAGAGCCAACTTTTATGTACTTTTGTCTTCCTCTTGAAATTATCCTTGCACCTGCCCCTATACCCATTGTATTTGCCAAGGGCATTAAAAGGACAGTTCCACCCCTAAAGCCTATTACCTCTGCTTCAATGATTGTGTCTTTATGAGGGCCTTTCAGTTGTATTTGGCAAATATCGCCAATATTAGCCTTTGGATTTGTCCCTTCAATGACTAAACCAACGCCTTTATTGACCCTTCCACATATTTTAATAGGGTCTTTCTCTCTGACAAACTCCTTAGATGTTTCTATTAGTTGCTGTGCTAACTGCATCTGCCATTTCCTTAATTTGTTCTTCTATACGAGCATCAATCTCGCCATTTTGAGTCTCAAGAAGACATCCTCCCTGTTCTATTGAGATATCAGGTTCAATTATAATGTTCTTTAGACCAGATGATTCCTTTAACCTATTCATATGTTCAACAATTACATCGTAATCTATGGGATTAATCCTTAATGTGACGGTCTCATCTTTATCTTCAACCCTGCTTAAGGTCTCCTGTGCAATGTAAGTAATGATATTTCTATCTAATTCAATCTCTTTGCGAATTATCCTCCCTGCAATCTCAACAGATAGGTTAATAATATCAGGAAGTAATTCTTCAACAGTATCTTTTCGATAAACTTCAAGTTTTGCAATTATCGACTCCAATTTTTTACATTGCTCTGAGATTTTCTTTTGTCCTTGCTCAAGGAGCAACTTTTCCTCTCGAGACGCCTTTTCTAAACCCTTTGAGTAGCCTTTGTTGTAAGCATCTTCATAGATTTGTTTTGCCTTTTCATGTGCCTCCTGTTCTATTTCATCAGGGGTTTTTCTTCTGATTCTGTCTGCATCAAAGTTTGTTGGATTGTAGTTGATTATATTATCAGACATTGTTTAAGAGATTAATTCTTCAGCACCTTTACCGCCAATGACAATCTTACCTTCTTCTTCAAGTCTTCTTGCTATCCTAACTATATTCATCTGAGCCTTTTCAACATCAGACACCTTTACTGCACCCTTTGTCTCCATTTCTTCTTTTAATATCTGGACTGCTCTCTGGGACATATTCTTAAATATTTTATTCTTTAATTCATCAATAGACATCTTGAGGGCAAGGGAAAGATCATCGGTTGTAACTTCCTTCAATATCATCTGAATACCCCTATCGTCTATATTGACAAGGTCATCAAAGGTAAACATTAGCTTTCTGATCTCATCAGCAAGTATTTGGTCTTTTTCCTCTATGTTTTTGATTATGAGGTCTTCAGATGCTCTATCCATTTGATTCAAAATCTCTGCTACTGTCTTGATACCACCAATCTTCCTTGCCCTTGTATAACTCTGAAGCTGTGATTGTAAGACATCTTCAAGTTCTACAAGCACTTGAGGAGAAATCTGGTCAAGGTTAGCAATCCTCAAGGAAACATCAATCTTTATATGTTCAGGTAGTTTTCCCATTACTTCTGCTGCCTGTGTAGGTTCAAGATGGGCTAATACAATGGCTATTGTCTGTGGATGTTCACGAGACAACATGTTAGCAACAGAATTTGAATCAAGCCATCTGATAATGTCAAAGGCTGAGGCACCGCTCTCAATCTTCTCCATCAACTTCTTTGCCTGATCTTCTCCAAAGGCTTTGATCAGTATCTTTTTGATGTATTCTTCATCTACTGCAATAGTAGCACTTCCTGTCTTCTCATAGAAGTCTTTTACTACGCTATTTGCCTCGTCAGGAGTAATCTTTACCTTTGCCATTAGAGGCACTACCCTTGCTAATTCAAGCGGGTCAAGATGTTTAAATATCTGCGTCGCTGCTTCTTCTCCAACGAGGGACAAAAAGGCAGCCACTTTTTCAACTCCTGTGAGTTTTTTCAATTAATTGTCTCCATGATTGATTGATTAGAAATATGAGATATTATCTTATCAAAATTCTACGATTCAGTCATCCATTCTCTTATGATGTGTGCTGCCTGACGGGGGTCTTTTTTAACAATTTCAAGAACTTGTTCTTTCATCAATTCCTCTGGTGCAAGTTCAGGTTCAAGAGCTACAGGTTTTACTTGACCTGCTGTTGCAAAAGCCATTTCGCCTTCAGGCAGTATACCTTCAGGGGTCTTTTTGGGGGTTACTTTGAGAGTCTCTACGAGTGGTTTTATAACAAATAGTATCAGTAAAAGCGCTACTATGAGAGGCACTAAATATTTTAATACGGTAGTGACTATACCAAGTATGTCAAGCTTTTCAGGGGGCATCTCTTCAACTACACTCTCAAAGGCTACATTGTCAACAATAACTTGATCACCTCTTTCTCTATTAAAACCAATGGCTGCCTTGACTACCTCATTGTATTTTTTGATTTCATCTTCACTGCGCGGGGTATATACATTTTTGTCCTTTTCCTTTTTGTAAGTTCCATCAACAAGGACTGCTACAGAGATACTCTTAATCTCACCGCCAGGTTGAGAAATCCTGTTTAGTGTCCTGCTTATCTCAAAGTTTGTAGTCTCAACCTGTTTTTGAGAAATTACCTGTCCTGCCGAACCTCCACCTCCTCCCTGACCAGGCTGATTTGATAATACACCTGGTATCCCTCCAGTTGAAGAGCCAGAGGTTGATTCGGTGGTCTTTTGTTGGGTTCTGGCAGTAGCAGAATCAGGATCAAACTTTTCTTCAGTGGTTTCAATCTTTTTGAAATCAAGTTTTGTTGTAACTCTTACAATAGCCTTACCTTTACCTACAATCCCCTCAAGCATACTTTGTATTTTTTGTTCAAAGGTCTTGTCAACAAACTTCTGATACTCAAGCAACTTACCGTCTGTAATTGAATCCGTGTCTGATGGTTTTGATAGGAGGTTTCCCATGCTATCAAGGACCGTTACAGCTTGTGGTTTTAGCCCTTCTACACTACTCGATACGAGGTGAAGTATCCCACCAACTTGTGCCTGATTGAGTGTCCTACCCGGCTTTAGTTTTAAAACAATAGATGCTGTTGGTTTCTGGTCTTTTTCAGTAAAAATACTTCTTTCAGGAATGGCAATATGAACCCTTGCTGTATCAACCTCGCTTAGTTGTTTTATTGTTCGGGTGAGTTCCCCTTGAATAGCCCTTATGTAGTTTAGCCTCTGGACAAATTCTGTTATGCCTAAATTAGTCTTATCAAAAATTTCAAAACCTATTACACCACCCTGCGGAATACCCATAGATGCAAGCTCAAGCCTTAATTCATAAACCTTCTTTTGTGGCACATATATCACATTGCCTTCAACCTTAAAAGGGACTTTCATCTCTTTCAACTTGACAGTGACTTGTCCTGAATCTTCTTGGGTGAGATTACTAAAAAGGACTTGATATTCTTCTTTTTGAGTCCATAAAGTTACTGTAATGAGAATGGCAATACTTAGTGCAAGAATAGAGATTGCAGCAATCTTTTTCTTTGTTGACCAAGACTTTATATTTTCAATGATATCACTAAATGCCATTTTTAAAAATCAAACTCCCTATACAGGGGTTCTCATTATCTCTTCATAAGCGGTAAGGAGTTTGTTACGGACTGACATAAGTGTCTGTAAAGATAAATCAGCTTTTTCCATAGCAATTACAACAGTGTGTATATCCTTCACCTCACCAGTAGCAAAGTTTTCAATAGCCTTTTCTGCCTCATTTTGCACATTTGAAACCTCTTTTATAGCGTCTTTTATTGCCTGCTCAAAAGAGCCTGAACCAGAAGACTGTGATGGCTTAACAGGCTCATTTATTTGTCCCTTGAAAAAACCTATATTTTTTATCTCTTCCATATTCCTTGTCCTCCTTTATTTTTATTGGTATCTGTTTTTTTAAATCTTTTTTAACCAAAGGACTAAATCTCCTCACTCCTTAGCTAATATCTCATAACTCTTTATTATTTTACGCCTTTAGCAAATCAAGGGTTCTTGTAAAAGAATCTTTGTAGGTTGTAATGATAGTCAAATTAGACTCATATGCCCTTGAGGCACTCATGAGATTAACCATCTCTTCAATATTGTTCACATTGGGGTAATTAACATAACCTGACTCGTTTGCATCGGGATGTGATGGATCATAAACAGTCCTGAAAGGTCTCTTATCTTCAATTATCTTAGATACATTTACCCCTGTAGAATTCTTGTCAAACATATAAGATTCAAAAACAACATCTCTTTTCCTGTAAGGACCACCCTCCGGTGTTCTTGTGGAACTCGCATTTGCTATGTTTGAGGCAATGACATTTATTCTTATCTTTTGTGCCTCAAGTGCACTTGCACTGACCTTTAATGGCATAAACATTTCGTTCATAATTCTACTCCTTATATTAAATTTATCTTGTCTTGATTGAATCTCTCAACATTCTTGTTTTCCTTGCGTAAATCTGCATTGCAGCATTATATGTAAGAGAGTTTTCAGCCATCTTTGCCATTTCTATGTCAAGATTAACCGTATTACCATCTCTATTTGCCATCGTATTAGGGCTTTCAAAGACATTATACATTGGACTATCTGAAGCAGTACCATTTTTTAGATTTTCAATCTGTTTATTCATCTCATTCTTGAATGATATATCCTTTGCCTTATATCCTGGTGTGTCCACATTAGCAATATTGGAAGTCAATAATTTTCTCCTGTAAGTGGTAATATCCATTACTTTTTCAAGCATTATCATAGTTTTATCAGCCATATTTTTTATCCTCTCTAAAAATAGAACAAAAGTATTTTAGTCACACAACATTAAAAAATCTAAATCCCTGTCCTTTATTCCTCTACGATTACCTCACTATTTTTTTTTCATTATTTTAGTTTTACATAATATACAGCAATAATTGTGCCTTAGTTGTGTTTTTTCTCCAATTCTTTCATCTCCCAAACCTTGATTCCATAATCCTTTAACTTGTTTCTAATAGTCCTTGGGTTTAAGCCAAGTATCATTGCAGATTTT
>DUZI01000096.1 GCA_013349595.1 Nitrospirota bacterium | reverse complement strand
GAGTTAGCTAATCATATAAGAAATCTCAGAGAACCTGAAGAATCCGTTGCCTTTTTAAAGGATTTTAAAAATCGTCTTGAAGATGATCTCACAGAGATTATAACGACTCAGTCCTATCAAGATTTAACAGGACAGACAATTAAAAAGGTAATAAAACTTGTTGGTGAGATAGAGGCTGAGTTGGTAAGATTAATTACATCCTTTGGTGTAAAGATAGACACAAAGGCAAAGGTTGAAGAAGATGGGTTATCTCATGAAAAGGTTTCACAGGCAGATGTTGATGATTTGCTTAAGGAATTTGGATTTTAGTTATACCCAAATACGGCGATAAAGATGGTGCTCTGAAATGAATAGCGATGTTTTGGCAACAGTTCTTTGCTACTGGAGCGTTAAACAGTCGCAAGTGTTTGAACCCGAAGAAACAGGGTCCCCAAAAAGTCGCATTGGGGTGGTAGTTGAGTTTTGCGGCCGTAGCGAAAGAAACATTAGAACTGTCAAAACATAGCTCCTGAACGAAGTAGACTTATCTTTATCGCTGGATCTCGGTTATAAAGGTGTTTTTGACAGATGATGGCAATTTAAAACAAATTTGCTAAAAGGGGGACTTTTTGAAGAAAGATTTTGTCAAAAAAGATTCTTCTTTGAGCAGGTAAATCTAAAAAAATAAGGAGGGAACAGTATGAAGAAAGGCTTTTTGTCTTTAGTTGTAGCATTTTTGCTTGTTTTTACAAATGTATCTTATTCAGCTGAAGTGATTGTAGGTGCAGGTGCAGCCCCAGTGGAAAATGTATTAAAACCAGTCAAGGACGCCTTTGAAAAGGCAGCAGGTATAACATTGAAGATAATACCTTCTGGTCCTAAAATTGCCCTTGAGGACTTACAAAAGGGTACAGTACATGCAGCTGCGGCTGGTCTTTCCTTTGATGACTGGATGGCACTTATGAAAAAAGAGGGTTCAGAGGTCAAAAATCCTGCAGAATTACAACAGGTTATAATTGGCAAAGACTCAATCATTGTCTTGCTACATAAGGATAACAAATTGGCAAAACTGACAAAGGAACAACTAAAAGGGATATTTACTGGGAAGATACAGAATTGGAAGGAAGTCGGTGGCAAGGATATGCCAATACTTGTTGTATGGGGCAAGTTAATACCGGGCACAAATAGTCTTTTTGCAAAAGTAATTCTCGATGGAGAGCCATTTATAAAGGACAAGATTGAGGCTACTACAGCTGAGGATGTAAAGTATAATGTTTCATCAAACCCAGAGGCGATTGGTTTTGGTCCAAAAGCAATAGCAGACAATACTATCCATGTCCCTGAGACACCTGAGATTACAAGACCAATTACACTATTAACAAAAGGTAAACCAAACACACAAGTCCAAAAATTAATTGATTTTATCAATGGCGAAGGACAGAAACTTATTATTAAATAATACTAAAGTAAACAGTCAACTCATATGTAACAGTTCTTAAGAGGGATGCAAGAAAATTATGCGAAAGTGGGTTAATAAGTTTGGAAATTTAAACAACACCCCCTTTTAAGGCATGAGAAGTGTTTGTTAGGTTGCCCTTTTATTAGGGGCATTGAAAAGTAAATAGATGTAGGAGGATCTGCAAAATGAAAAAGGAAATGTTTTATGTTATGTTGGGGTTTATCTTTATGTTTTTTTTAGTTTTAACTTCCACTACAAATGCAACAGAGATAAATGTCGCAGGTGGTGGTGCATCCTTTGACAATGTGCTAAAGCCTATTAAAGAACCCTTTGAGAAAGCAACAGGAACTTAACATTATTCCCTCGGGTCCAAAAGTGGCACTTTCAGATATGGATAGAAAGGTAAGGGACGCCCTTTTGGTTGGCTTGACCATTGATGAGCTAAAAGATTTAATGAAAAAAGAGGCAGTTGTTCTTACAGAAGGGGCACAGCTCAAATACACTGAGGTGGGAAGTTATGATATAGCCTTGCTTTTACATAAGGATAATACTGTAGGTCAGTTAAAGAAGGAGCAAATTAAGGCAATTTTTACAGGTAAGATTACAAACTGGAAGGAAGTTGGTGGTAAAGATATGCCTATAATTGTTGTATGGGGTAAGCTAACTCCTGGGATAAACAATAACTTCATCAATAGCGTTCTTGATAAAGAAAAACCCTTGCAGGATGTGCTTGAGGTTGCAACCTCTGCAGATGTAAAACAATCTGTTGCATCAAATCCAGAGGCAATTGGGTTAGGTCCTCTTGGTGTTGTAGATGCCACAGTAAAATCTCAAATAATCCCAGAGATGAGGAGACCTTTTATAATGGTAACCATTGGAGAACCAAAGTCAGAGGTCAAAAAGCTAATAGATTTTATTAAAAATGAAGGTAAAAATTTAATAAAAAAATAATTTAATAAAAAAATAAATTATGACTATAAAAACAAAACTCACACTCAACATCATAATAGTCTTATCTATTATTGCATCAGTAGCCGTTACAAGCATCATTGCAATGACCTTTGTAAGGAGGAATCTACTACAGCTTACAGAAAAAAGCACACCCTTTCAGACAAAGACATTGGAGTTTCAAAAATCTCTTCAGACAGCCGTGTCTGAATTAATAAAGACCGCATCCTCTGCAAATGAGGCTGAATTTAACACCTTTAAGACAGAGGCAGAAAAGACTCTTTCAGAGGTTAGGAAGGCTCAAACAACCATTGAGAGTCTTTCTGCCATAAAGATACAGACCTACGATGAGATGAATAAGGTAGCAAATGAGATATTTTCCTCTACACTAAATAGACTTAAGGCAGAAGAAGACTCTACAAAGGCAAGGGCTGTAATTTCAGAAAGGCTTAGAGATGCCAATACAAGGTTAAAGGAACTTGATTCAAAGATTAAAGGACTACAGACTGTTACATCGAGCCTTTTTACAACCGCATCGGATAATGTAAAAGACATATCGTCAAAGATGCGCAGGATAGAACTTCTTAGAAACTATTTGAAGGACCTTCAGTTATACCTTTTGGAATTTAACTCTGCTACTGATAAAAAAAACCTTATTATTGCAAGGGGAAAGCTAAATTCAACAATCAACAGGATTCAGTCTAACGAATATGTTAAGGAAAACAAAACAATACAGCCAGAAATCAAGTATCTCATTGATAAAATTCAAGAGCTTATCAAGTTAGTAACCACAGAAAATGAAAAGGCAAAAGCAGATGCACTCAATAAGGACATTAGTGAGAAGCTTCATGTCATTGCCCTTAATATTGACCAGGAGATTGTTCATAGTAATGAAAGATATTCTACAGAGATAAAAAAGCAGTCCGATACCTTTTCACAATCAACTGTTGCAACAAGTGTATTGACCTTAAGTTTAGAGATAGGTACCCTTGGGGCAAGTATTGAAGCACTTACAAATAGGCTTTTTATCATCACAAACCCTAAGGATATTGATGCAATTCAGGCACAGTTGACAAAGGCCTTTTCAGATCTGGATTTAATATTTAAGAAAAATGACACTGCCCTTACTAAATTAGACGCCAAGGCAGAGAGAAAGATAGCAAGCTCAGCACTGTCATCTTTAAATTCCATAAAATCTCTACTTATAGCACAAGATGGGGTTATAGCAAAGGTTAAGAATCAATTGGAGATGGTCAAAAAATCAGCCGAGGCAACAGAGCAGTTAAAGAGGATTGTTTCAAAGGAAACCGAAGCAGGCAAAAAGACCTTAACAGTGGCACAGACTGATCAGGAGAAGGCAATAAGAGATGTCAACAAGGTGGTTATCTTTTCAACAACCATTATAATTGTTATCAGTTTAGTAGCACTTGTATTTGGCATATTCTTTGGTATATGGGTTTATCGTTCCATATCGAAGCCTTTAGCTGATTTAATTAGTATCTCGGAACAGGTATCTACGGGGAACCTAAATATACCTATATGCCACAGACCTCATGATGAAATTGGAAATGTCCAGGCGTCAATGTGCAAGATGGTCTCAAATCTAACAGAAATAGTAAATCAACTCCTCAATACTACAAACATCTTGACAAATAATTCTGATAAATTAAGGTCAACAGCAGTAGCACTTGAGGCAGAGACACAGAATCAGACCTTACAGATTGAGCAATCAGCAACAGCCATGACAGAGATGTCTCAGACTACTATGGATGTAGCAAAGAATGCACTAAACACCTCTGAGGCTGCACAAAATATGAAAAAGCTATCAATGGACAGTAGAGGAATTGTATCATCCTCTCATAATCAGATAGAGAAGTTTACAGAGATGGTCAAGGCGTCATCAGAAAAGATTGAATCACTTGGCAAAAAATCAAGGGAGATAAATAGCATTATTACCCTAATAAAAGAGATAGCAGACCAGACAAACTTACTCGCACTTAATGCAGCCATAGAGGCAGCAAGGGCAGGTGAGCAAGGAAGGGGATTTGCTGTAGTAGCTGATAGCGTAAGACAGCTTGCAGAGAGGACTACAACTGCAGCAGATGATATTTCAAAGACAGTCAGTGCTATGCAAACAGAGGTGCAAGATGTAGTGAAATTTATGAATAGTGAAAAGGAATCAATAGACCTTGTAACTGTGAGTATAAATAAAACCATTAAATCCATTGAGGAGACAGTTAAATATGTAGAGCAAGTTACAGACATGGTTCAACAGATTGCAGCTGCTACTGAAGAACAATCTGCTGCATATGAGGATGTGTCTAAAAATATGGAGAAGATTGCTATTATTGCACGGCATATGCAAACAGGCTTTTTAGAGGTTAAAAATTCTGCAGTTGAATTAGAAAAGATTGCCTCTGAACTAAAAATAACAGCTGGATGGTTTAAAGTATGATTAAAGTATTAATAGTAGATGACTCAGCCTTTATGAGGAATGCCTTAACGAGCATGCTTGCCTCAGACCCTGAAATCAAGATTATAGGTACGGCAAGGGATGGACTTGAAGCCTTAGAGCAAGTTAGTAAACTCAAACCAGACATTGTAACGATGGATGTAGAAATGCCAAGAATGGATGGCATAACATCTCTTAAGCAGATCATGGAGAAAAATCCAGTCCCTGTAATCATGGTAAGTTCACTGACCGTAGAAGGTGCAAAGGTTACCCTTGAAGCCCTTGAACTTGGAGCAGTAGATTTTATACCTAAAAATCTTTCCGAGTTGTCTATCAACATTGTAAAGATTAAAGAGATGCTCCTTGAAAAGATAAAGTATCTTGGTAAAAAAGGTATTCCCAAGAGGGTCATCACCAAAAAGCCTTCTGCAACGACCTTTTCATCATCACAAAAAACTAAAGAAACTATTACTGCACCTAACACATCAACTACAACACCTGTTATGCGAAGCATTGGTGATAGAAAGGTTAGTCTTGTAGCTATAGGCACATCAACAGGTGGACCAAAGGCACTTCAGGATATAATCCCTCATTTGCCTAAGGACTTCCCTGTGCCAATTGTAATATCTCAACATATGCCTGCTAATTTTACTGGTGCCTTTGCAGAAAGGCTTAATCAATTAAGTCTGATAAGGGTAAAAGAGGCAGAAGAGGGAGAGGCGCTCAAGGCAGGTGTTGCATATATTGCCCCAGGTAGAGGTCATATGAAACTTAAAAGACCAAGAGGCATAGAGACGACTGTTACTATATCAGAAAACAAGGAAGAATATATTTATCGCCCTTCCGTAGATGCTATGATGCTTTCAGTAGCAGAATTATTCCCAGGTAGGGCACTTGGAGTGATACTTACAGGGATGGGTAATGATGGCTGTAAGGGGTTGATAGCCCTAAAAAAGACAGGCGGAAGGGTGTTTGCCCAAAATGAAGAAACTTGTGTTGTATATGGCATGCCAAGGGCAGTTGTAGATGCAGGTATAGCGGACAAAGTCTTGCCAATTGATGAGATTGCAGGGGAGATAATCAATTCCGTTTGATAGGAGGAGGAGCATTGATAGGTTTTTTCCAAAATTTTTTATCATTAAGCCTTAAGAAGAAACTCTTTATTGCTTATATAATTATGTCTTTATTTTTCCTTTCTATTATTGCCTTAATGTATTCAGGGATGACTTCAGCAAGGCATTCAATAGGACAAATAAATGACAGAAATAAAAACATCCAGACTGTCACTATGCTTAAAACAAATATACATGGTATAAGGGCAGCTTTTTTAAGATTTGTTATTGATGACGATAGAGAGGTTTGGGATGCCCAAGAGGATGTTATAAATAAGCTTGTTGAAGAGACAAAGACACAGATTAGATTAATAAAGGAGACTAAATATAAAGATAAGGTCTTAGAAATAGAGGAGACCTTTTATCCCTTTGCTGACACTATTGTAAAAGAATTGATACCTGCTGTAAGGGAGGGCAATAAAAAACTTGCCCTAAATATCTTGTCAACGGTGCAAGCTAAGAGGTCAAGGGTATTTATCACAGCGATTGATAGTATGATCGAAGCCATGGAAGAAGAAAACACTAAAGAGATGCAACTTATTGATAGTGAAAACAAAAAGACAATTATAAGATCCCTTTCATTTACCCTTGCGATTTTTCTTTTTATGATTATCTTTTCCTATTGGTTCATCAGCAATTATATAGTAAAGGTGCTCAATAAGGTTACTGAGACTGCTCAATTGGTTTCAAAGGGTGATTTGAGGGTAAATATTGAACTTAATATTAATGATGAGTTTGGTAGATTGGCAAGGGATGTAAATAACATAGTTGCAACTATCAAGCAAGCCCTATCTGACATATCTCAAAAGACCTTTGTATTACTTAAAGATGTTACAAGCATGTCTTTTGCAGGACAGGAGGTCTGCCATAGGATAGACAAGGATTTAGAGATGACCACCTCTGCTGCCACTGCTACAGAACAGATGTCTGCAACGGCTCTTGATATTTCAAAAAATAT
>DUZI01000095.1 GCA_013349595.1 Nitrospirota bacterium | reverse complement strand
TGACTTAACAATCTTTGGTAGATATTTTGAAAACTCAAACAACTTTGGCAACATGGCCAGTTTCTCAAGCAATGTCTTAGGCGGTGTTTGATTTAATAAATCTTCAATCCTCTTTGCAATATCGTCTAATTTATTTACCTCAAGGGCAAGGGACATCCTCTCATAAGAACCAAATAGATTAGTAACAACAGGGTAAGAAGAATCCTTGACTTTTTCAAAAAATAAGGCCTTGCCCCCTCCTTGAGATTTACACATCCTATCGGTAATCTCTGTAATCTCAAGTATTGGGTCAACTTCAGTCTTTATTATATGAATCAAATTTTCTCTTTTTAATGCCTCTAAAAAGTGTCTTAAATCCCTATATGCCATAGCGATGAATTATAAACTAATTTATTTTTATTGACAACTTGTATGTCTAAAACTTAAGATTAATAATCTCGCCATGGGGGAGGCAAAAGTGCCTGAGAGTTTTCTCTTTAAAGAGGAAAGACCCCTTGAACCTGATTCGGATAATGCCGACGGAGGAAATGGGATAGTAAATCATTAAATTTTTTAATTGTTATCCAGAGCCTCTGTCGTTTTTGACAGAGGTTTTTTTATTTTGGGGGTTTTAAATGAAGATTAGATTAAATGGAAAAGAGTGTATTACAGAGGCAAAGACCATCAGTGAATTGCTTGAAGAAAACAACATTAAGGTAGAATTTGTGGCAGTTGAGTTGAATAAGAAGATATTAAAGAGGACTGAATTTGATACTGTAAAAATAAATGAAGGCGACTCAGTAGAGGTCGTTATCTTTGTAGGAGGTGGTTAAATGATAGAGGATAAGTTAATCATCAAAGGCATTGAATTTAAATCAAGGCTCTGGGTAGGAACAGGCAAGTATAAGGATTTTGAAGAGACTGCAAAGGCAATTGAGGCATCGGGCGCTGATGTAGTAACTGTGGCAGTCAGAAGGGTAAATATCACCGATAGAAACTCACCGAACCTTTTTGATTACCTAGACCCAAAAAAATACAAGATTTTGCCAAACACCGCTGGCTGTTACACTGTTGAAGATGCCTTAAGATACTCAAGGCTTGCAAGGGAGGCAGGTGTATCAGATTTAATTAAGCTTGAGGTCATTGGTGATGAAAAGACCTTATTCCCTGATGTTATTGGATTATTAAAGGCAACTGAGATATTGGCAAAAGAGGGTTTTATGGTCTTTCCTTATACAAATGACGACCCCATAATAGCAAAAAGACTTGAAGATGCTGGTGCTGCTGCGGTAATGCCACTTGGTGCACCCATTGGTTCAGGGCTTGGGATAAGGAATCCTTTTAATATAAAAATTATTCTTGAACAAGCAAAGGTGCCTATCATTGTAGATGCAGGTGTTGGGACTGCCTCAGATGCAACTATTGCAATGGAACTTGGCTGTGATGCTGTTTTAATCAATACTGCCATCGCAGGGGCAAGGGATCCTATAATGATGGCAACTGCTATGAAAAATGCAGTCATAGCAGGTAGACTTGCCTATAAGGCAGGCAGGATAGTGAAAAAGCTCTATGCCACTGCAAGTAGTCCCTTTGATGGAATGATAGGATGATTTACCTGATTACTGACAGAAAGCTCTTTGTTAGTGAAGAGGCTTTTTATGTAGCACTTGAGTCAGCCTTAAAGGGTGGCATAAAGATGTTACAGTTGAGGGAAAAGGATTTACCTGACAGGGCATTATTACAGATGGCTATAAGGGTAAGAGAATTAACCTCTCAATATGGCGCAAGGCTTTTTATCAACAATAGATTAGATATAGCACTTTGTGTGAAGGCTGAGGGAATCCATCTTGGGCAAGAGAGTATTCCATTGAGAGCAATAAAAAAACTTGTGGGGGATAATATGGAGATTGCCGTATCTACCCATTCTATCGAAGAAGCCCTTGGTGCCCAATCTGAGGATGCCGATTTTATTACCTTTGGCCCCATATTTGACACTCCCTCCAAGATGAAATATGGTAAGCCCCTTGGAATTGGTTTGTTACAAGAGGCTATGAAAGAGATTCATATTCCAATTTATGCAATTGGTGGGATAAAGACTGATAATTTGAGAGAATTAACAAAAATTGGCTCTCATAATATCGCCTTAATTAGTGGGATTTTAGGTGCTTATGATGTGTATTCAAAAACAAGGGAATATTTGAGTATTTTAGGAGAGAAGGTATGACACAAATAGAATTTGTCCGTAAGGGTATTATCTCTGATGAGGTAAGATTGATTGCAAAAGTTGAGGGTGTTACTGAAGAAGAGCTATCAAGAAATATCGCAGAAGGGACTGTAGTTATATCAAAAAATAATAAAAAAGGCATAGAGCCACTCGGTATTGGCAAGGGGCTTAGGACAAAGATTAATGCAAACATAGGGACATCAAGAGACAGCATTAATTACGATGAGGAGTTTTTAAAACTTGACACATTGATTAAATATGGTGCAGATGCAGTGATGGATTTATCAACAGGTGGTAATTTAAGAGATTTTAGAAGGACACTCATAGCAAAATCATCTATATCTGTTGGCACTGTCCCAATATACGATGCTGTTGTAAGGTCTGTTGATAAATATGGCACTATCAAGAAGATGACTGCTGATGATTTGTTCAATGCCATTATTGACCATGCCGAAGATGGTGTTGATTTTATAACCGTTCATTGTGGAGTAACAATGAGTGCCATCAACAGATTAAAGAGAGACAAGAGGATACTTGATGTTGTCAGCAGGGGGGGAGCTTTTTTGCTTGAGTGGGTAATATATAACGAACGGGAAAATCCACTTTATGAATATTTTGACAGACTCCTTGAGATTGCCAAAAGATATGACCTTGTCCTTAGTCTTGGAGATGGTTTTAGACCTGGATGCCTTGCAGATGCAACTGATAGGAGTCAGATAGAAGAGATGCTCACCCTTGGTGAATTAAGGGATCAGGCACTTCAAGAGGGTGTTCAGACTATCATAGAGGGCCCCGGTCATGTGCCATTAAATCAAGTAGAGTTAAATATTAAGATGCAAAAGGAGATTTGTAAGGGGGCACCTTTTTATGTCCTTGGGCCACTTGTTACTGACTGTGCTATGGGCTATGACCATATAGCAACAGCTATTGGTGGAGCCATTGCAGGGATGGCAGGCGCTGATTTCCTCTGTTATGTTACACCTGCAGAACATATCAGACTTCCTAATGTTGATGATGTCAAAGAAGGTGTTATTGCAGCAAAGATAGCTGCCCATTCTGCAGATATAGCAAAGGGAATACCATCAGCTATAAAGAGAGATAAAATGATGGCTCAATTTAGGAAAAATCTTGATTGGCAAGGACAGATATCACTAAGCTTTGATCCTGACAGGGTTTATAAATGGAGGGGAGAGAGGCCACCTCATGACCAGGAGGTTTGCAGTATGTGTGGTGAACTTTGTGCCATCAAGACTGTTGAAAGGGCTTTAAAGGGGCTTTAAGGTGTATTATTTAAAATCCTCTCTGGACTTGTGTATATATTAAATCTATTACCCCTTACAAATCCAGCTACCGTTACCGCACCTTGTTCTGCAATCTCTATTGCAAGGCTCGTAGGAGATGTCCTACTTGCAACGATTGGTATGCGCCATTTTGCACACTTTGCTACTATCTCGGAAGAAAGTCTCCCACTGGCAAGCATAATCTTGTCTTCAAAGGGTATCTCTTCAAGAATGGCATAACCGATTATCTTATCTACTGCATTGTGCCTGCCAATATCTTCGGCAAGACAGATTATATCTTTGCCATCAGAAAGCCCTGCGCTATGGACGCAACCAGTAGCAAGATAAAGTGATGAGGCGTTCTGAAATTTTCTGAAGACTTCACAAAGTTGCCTTGCCTCAATTTTAAAATTATCTTTTGCCTTTTCAATCTTCAACCTTTTAGGAAATGTTATTCCACCAATACAGCCCGAGGTAATCACTGCATCATCTATTGATATTTTGCCATCGGCAGGGATGTCAACAAATACATCTTCTTTGAATGAAATATTAATACGGTCTATGCACCAACTACCATCAATGATGCCTTCAGTCATAAACATACCTACCACAAGTTCTTTGACCATGATAGGTGTACAGTAAAGGCTTAAGATTTCTTTACCATTGACAGAGACCCTGATTCTTTTTTCAATAGCAATGAGATCTTCAAGGGTCTCATAGGAATCTCCACTTATTTTTGTTATTTTCTTTTTGACAGTGTCAAGGTTCATATTTATCCTAAAAATAGCGATAGGAAGGGCTGTTTCGGAATTTTTATAATCGACGATTTCATTTAAATTTTGCTTATAATGCGATGCCTTTTGCTAAAGTTTTTCAATATTTCTTTTTTATAAGGTGTCGTATAAAAATTTTTTACCAACCCTTCCTTCTTGTTTTTATTAAGTCCTCAGTTCTATCGATGATTTTGTGTTCATTTCTTTGATTTTATCTGTTCAAAAAGCCTTGCATTTTCAATTGCATAACCACAGACTTCGGCAAGGGATGATGTATAGGAAATTTCTTCATCAGTAAAGTGTCTATGTTGTTCAGTAAATAGTCTTAATATGCCTATTACTTCTTTATTTCTTGCCATTATTGGTAATGTAAGCATACTCTTAATACCTTCTTTCTGAGCCTCTTTTTTATAAATAACCCTGTCGTCTCTGCTTACATCATAAATAGCCACAGCACCTTTCTGCAGGGCAATCTTTACATTTTGTTCCATATCTATAGGTCCTTTATTAAGATACTCTTTACTAAGCCCATAATCTGCAACAAGCACTAACCTTTTCCCTTTAAGTAATCGAACAGTAGCACCTTTCAATTTCATAGTCTCAGGTATTTTTCTTACAATGAGTCTTAATACCTCTTCTAAATCAAGTGTTGAATTGACTGCCTGTGTAACCTCTTGAAACACACGAAGAAATTCTTTTGCCTTTGATACAGTCATTTCAAAGGTTTTTGCATTAACAATAGCAATGGCAGCCTGTTCTGCAAGAGCATTTATAAATTTGAAATCTTCTTCAGTATAGTGAACGGGTTCATCGGTATACATCCTTAAAACGCCTATCATTTCAGAACCTTTTCTTAGTGGCACTGATAGTATTGTTCTAATACCTTCTTCCATTGCCTCTTTGTTGTATCGTGCAGTAGTGTCAGTAGAAATATCATAAATGGAGACAGTCTTGCCTTCCATAGTATCTTTGACACTTTTATCAAGGTCAACGGGACCCTTATTAACATAATTTTCAGATAAACCATAATATGCAGCAACTTCAAGGGTGTTTGTCTCATTATTAATAAGTCTCAACATAGATGCTTTAACATTCATTACCTTAACAATATTTTTAACTATAAGGTCAAATACTTCTTTAAGAGAAACGCTTGAGCTTATAGCCTTACATATATCTTGATAACTTTCAAGATATATCTTCTTATCAAAAATCTTTGATGCGCAGTTTGGGCACATTCCATGAGTAACATTAACTTCAGCCATCTCTGCAAGATAATTTTCAATACTTATCCAATTTTCTGTAAGACAGTGTATTTTTTTGCACCAAGCGCAGATTGTTAAGAGGTTGTTGCTTACACAAGGTTTTATTTTTATTGATTTCTTTTTTATGATACAGACACAGCTATCTGCTGATTTCCCTTTTTGTATTGGAAAGGCAGACTCTTCTATCGGGAAGACATCAGAGTAATAATCTTTGAGAGTTAACTCTTTTGAGCAACTTTTGGAAGATTTGATAGAAAATATGCAGGGATACTCATCAAGTTCAATATTTAATCCCTTTGAATCAAAGTATTTTAAAAGATTGTAAATATAATTACCCTTGATTTCAGATGGGGGAAAACCAATTAAAACCTCAAACGCCTTGTTGAAATATATTACTCTGAAGGATTTATCTATACAGTAAATAGCATCATTTACGGCTTCAAGCATTTCTTTATATTTATTGCCAAACATTTGGTTATTATAGCATGATGAGATGGTTTAATTTAATAATGAGTGCGTGTCTTTAAAATAGCGATAGGAAGGGCTGTTTTAGGCTTTTTATAATCGACAGATTTTATTTAATTTTGCTTTATTCATTATATTGCAATGCCTTATGACAAAGCCCAAGGAACTTTTTTTTTATAAGGTGTCGTATAAAAATCCTTCACCAGCCCTTGCTATCGCTATTTTAAGGTCAATCATCTTTTATAGAAATTTGTTGTCCTATGATGATAAAATCTCTCACTCTTATTATGGATAAATTATTCGAAGACAAGGTTGCTCTTGTAACTGGGAGCTCAAGAGGCATTGGAAAGAGCATTGCAAGGACACTTGCCAAAAAGGGATGCCACATTGTTATAAATTACACAAAAGAAGGCGGTTCTTCGGAATCTCAGGCAAGGGAACTTTGTGAAGAGATTGAAAGCTTGGGAAATAAATATCTTTTAGTAAGGGCAGACATATCATCAAGGGATTCAGTAAAGGATATGTTTCAAAAGATTAATCAAAGTTTTGGCAAGCTTGATTTTCTAATCTTAAATGCAGCAAGGGCACCTTTTAAACCAATTGAAAAACTCTTTGAGAGAGAATTAAAGATGTTGATTGACATCAATCTATTAGGAAATATTTTCTGTGTCCAACAAGCTATACCTTTACTTGAAGAGACAAGGGGTAAGATTGTCTATATTTCAAGTTTAGGTAGTAAGTTTTACAATCCTTCTTATCCACTTGGAATTATGAAGTCTGCAATGGAGTCCGTAGTGAGGGATTTATCCTGTAGCCTTTCATCAAAGGGTATATCGGTAAATGCAGTCTGTGGAGGCATTGTAAAGACTGATTCATTTAAGGTCTTAAGACAGGTATGGGAAGGTATTGAAAGGATACCTAATGAACTCGTTGTTGAGCCTGAAGAGATTGCAGAGACGGTATCTTTCTTATGTTCAGAGGCAAGTAGAGGTATCAAGGGACAAACAATAGTTGTTGATAGAGGTATGAGTAATAGGCT
>DUZI01000094.1 GCA_013349595.1 Nitrospirota bacterium | reverse complement strand
CCTTACCATCAAAATCTATGCCTATATAAAATAATTTGTTCTGAGGTATCGTTTGGTATCCCATCATATTGAACTGCCTCTTAACAAAAGTTCTTCTCTTTTGTTTAATCCGCAATTCTCTTGCCAACTCTTTTTATCCGATTTGGGCAACAGTCTGTCAAGACCTGACCTTTAATTAGACTTTAAGCCTTTTTGCCAAATTTTAAAATCTGCTTAATGGATTTTCAGATTTTACGGACTACTTATCTTGACTTGTGAGATTCTGATTTTTTTTCTCACTTATTAAGTTGATATTGGGATTAGTAAGCTTTTTGTTGATTAGATCGTTCTTTATTTTAGGCGCCAAAACAAAAATACCAAGCAAGATGGCAATAAAGAGGCTTGAGACAATCATCATAGTCCTTTGCCGTCTGTAGTTGACATAGACTTTATGGTCTTCATTTTTTTTAATAAGATGGGTAATTTTACGATTGTGATTTTTACTTAGCATGATTTATTTTTGATAATAAATTAAAAAATTGTCAACTTCTTCTGTATACCTTAAAATAGCGCTTAGGAAGGGCTGTTTCAGGCTTTTTATAATCGACAGATTTTATTTTGCTTTATCCTTTATAATGCAATGCCTTTTGCTAAGGTTTCTCAAGATTTCTTTTATAAGGTGTCTTATAAAAATCCTTCACCAACCCTTCCTATCTTACTTGCAGATTTTATTAAGTTTTTTAGTTCTATCGCCGATTTTGGGATATACAGCGATAGAACTGATCGCAATTTTTGGTCTTAGAGGTTTTTGAAGGTTGTATGATACAATGTAAGCAAATTCTTTTAACTCTTTAGTGCTTCTTTCAAGCTCTGAGGTATATTTTGCAACAGACCCTTCAATTTGTAAGAGTTCAGTAATATCTGTGATGAATGCAAAAGCTCCAATCATATTATTTTCTCTATCCTTTAGAATTGTTTTGAAATTGACAGGCAGGGAGTAAATAAGGGCTCCCTGCCAATGAAGTGCTAAATTAAATTTTAAATGGATTTGCGTAAAGAACAATAAGGACTACGACGAGTGCATAAATTGCAAGTGATTCAATCATAGCAATACCGATAATAAGTGTAGTCATAATCTTTCCTGATACGCCAGGATTTCTTGCTGTGCCTTCTGTTGCACCTCTAAGACCATGACCCATACCGATACCTGTGCCAAGTGCTGCAAGACCGATAGCAAGACCACAACCAAGAACTGCCATTCCATAGTATGACAATTTTGGATTTGCGCCCATAGCCTTTGCATCTTCAGCAAATACTGTTGGTGCCATCAACATTACAGCCACTAATACAACAAGTGATACTGTCAGTAACTTTTTCATCCGATTTCCTCCTTTCCTATTGATTAATGGGCTTCTTCAACTGCGCCCGCTAAATACAAACATGTGAGAAGCATAAACACATAAGCTTGTATAACACTGATAAGTGTTCCAAGTGCTAATATAGCAGTAGGGACAATCCAAGGTGTAAGGATGGCAAGTATTACAAGCAGATAGTGCTTTGCCATCATGTTTCCAAAAAGTCGGACAGAGAGAGTTACAGGTCTTACACAGTGCCCTATTATTTCAAGAAAAAACATGAATATCATTAGTGGTAATGCTGCAAGGCTTCTCATAGGTCCAAGGAAATGAAGGATATATTTTGGACCATGAACCTTAATTCCAAAATAATGAGTTGCTAAGAAAACAGGCACTGCCATTGAGGCAGTCATATTGATATTGCTTGTAGGAGATTCAAAACCGGGTATAAGACCCATGAAATTACATAAACCTATATATAAACCAAGCGTTCCTATGAGAGGATAAAACTTATCCCCCCAGTGGTGTCCAATGACGCTATTAGATAAATTTAAGAAGAAGTCAGCAAATACTTCCATTACATTTTGTAGCCCACTGGGCATAAGTTCGATCTTATTTTTGAGATAGGCAGCAAGTCCTATCAAAATACCCATTGCAAGCCAAGAATAAGAAACATAAGGTGGGACATTAGGAAGTATTGCATGTAGTATTGTTGGTGATTCCATTTATAATACCCTCCAGTTCTAAAAAATTTTGACTATATTAATTCTGGTATATTTCAAAAGTCAAGGTATTTACAATTACGATTTTTTATTAATCTATAAATAAATATAATCTTTTTTGGAATGAGCGATAAAACTTCCACCCTTTGTAGCCTTTAATATCTTGCTCAATGGCTTGCATTTAGATTTAAAGAGAAAGAATATATCCTTTTTTTTGTCATTGTGGTCGTGTAGGGTCTCAAAATTTCCTTGCCCCTTACTGATAATAAGTTTTGCTTCATTAAATTCCTTTTGAAAATCAGGAGATGTCCATTCAAGTATTGTCCCTACACAATCAGAGCCATTGTCTATAACCCTGCATATATTAGTTATGCCCGTATCAATAGCATCAGACATAGTCGCATCATTGATTATATTACTTCCTTTTACAACGACAGTAACCTCTTTTCCTATTTCTATTAATAACTCAATAAAAACTCTGTCAAATACTATTTCACCGGTGTTATCAAGTAAATACATTACCTTTTGATTACTCATAAGCGCCTCGGTTAGTTCTTGACTCCTATCAATTGTAAGGCTACCTGACAAAGTATTTTGTATTGTTTCATGGATATCTATGTGTGTAAATATTCCAAAATCAATGATATTACCACTTATTGCAAGCCTGTAGGCAGTATTTAAGCTGTTTTTACTGTTATTTATAATAGATTTTAGCTCCTCATAGAGATTTAATGAGATAGCATTATATTCTCTCTTTATATCTTCAAAGGGATCTCTGCCTATAATTTCCCTTATCCTTCTATGGAGGAAGGTTGTAAAATGGGCAGGTGATTTTGTTATATCTATATCGTTAATCAATTTAGCAGTCTCTTTTATTAATTTAAGCCTAATATTATCGTCAACCTTTGCAAGATTACCTGCAATAATTGATTGTTTGAAAAAACAGGGAAAACAATAATAGTCAATCTTCATAATCTCTTAATTGCCCTCTCTGCTATGTCTTTTCTGTAATGCATACCTTCAAATTTGATATATTGAACTGCCTCATAGGCTTTTCTTTGGGCATCAAGTATATCTTTCCCAAGTGATGTAATCCCGAGCACCCTGCCACCATTTGTTACTATCTCATTGTCTCTACAGGCAGTCCCTGCGTGAAAGACAAAGGTGTCTTTTAATTGCTTTACCTTATCAAGCCCTTCTATTCTCTTGCCATTTTGATAACTACCTGGATATCCTTCTGAGGCGACTACAATACAGACAGAAGGCTTATCTGTCCATAGGACATCTAAATCTTTTAATCTCTCATCATTAATTGCAATTGCTATTTCAAATAAATCGCTCTCAAGTCTGCTCAATATAGCTTGAGTCTCTGGGTCTCCAAGCCTGCAATTAAATTCAAGGACATAGGGATTGTTGTCCTTTATCATCAAGCCTGCATACAAAATTCCCTTGTAAATTATGCCTTCAGAGCGAAGTCCAGCTATAGTTTTTGAGATAATCCTATCCATAATCAAATCTTTGAGTTGCTCTGTGACTACTGGTGCAGGACTATAAGCACCCATACCCCCCGTATTTGGTCCTTCGTCTTTATCAAAGACCCTTTTGTGATCTTGAGAACTCGCCATTGGTATGATTGTATGGCCATCAGTAAAGACCATGAAAGATGCCTCTTCACCTTGTAAACACTCTTCGATTACTACTTGATTCCCTGCCTCGCCAAAGACATTGTCTTTAAAAATAATTTTCAAGGCAAAAATCGCCTCATCAATAGTAGATGCCACAAATACACCTTTACCTCCTGCTAATCCATCAGCCTTGATTACTATTGGCGCACCCTTAAGTCTAATATACTCTTCTGCCAAGGTGAAGGAGTTAAATACAGAATAATTAGCAGTAGGTATCTTGTGCCTCTTCATAAAATCTTTTGCAAAAGACTTGCTTGACTCAAGTCTTGAAGCCATTGAATTAGGTCCAAGTATCTTTAAGCCATCTCTCTGAAAACAATCAACAATACCAAGTGCAAGGGGTTGTTCAGGACCTACGATAGTAATTTCAACCCATTCATATCTTACAAAATCTTTGAGTTTATCAAAGTCAAGTGGGTCTATATCAATACATTCAGCAATCTCTGAAATCCCTGCATTTCCGGGGCAACAATAAATCTTATCAATATGTCTTGACTTTGATAGTTTCCAGACTATTGCATGTTCCCTTCCACCACTACCAATAACAAGTGCCTTCATAGCTCTTTTAACTCCTTTAGGTATTAGTAATCTTTGATTTTAGAAAGTTACTAATGGCAGAGTCGTAGCGAGATGTTGTTTCAAAAACCTTTTGAGCAAGTCTTATCCTCAAAGTCCTTTCTACATCGCCATTATTTTTTTTCATTGATTCAGTGACAACCTTATAATCATTTGGATCTATTATCACAACTACATCTTCGAAGTTTTTTGCAGAAGACCTTAACATTGTTGGTCCACCTATATCAATGTTTTCAATTGCCTCTTCAAAAGAGACATCCTTTTTAGAAATAGTAGCCTCAAAGGGATAGAGGTTTACTACTACCATATCAATAGTGACTATTCCGAGTTCACTAAGTATCTTCATATCTTGTGGATTTTTTCTCCTTGCCAAAAGCCCACCATGTATCTTTGGATGGAGTGTCTTGACTCTCCCATCCATTATTTCTGGGAAACCTGTGTATTCTGATACATCTGTAACCTTTATTCCCAATTCTCTTAAAGTCTTTGCAGTGCCACCAGTTGAAAATATCTCAATGCCAAAAAATACCAGTTCCTGTGCAAACTCCTTGATGCCACTTTTGTCTGATAGACTGATTATTGCCCTTTTAATCATCAATCAATTCCTCCTGAAAGGTTATTTACTCTACAAATACCCCCTATCTTTAATACTTATAAAACTGTTTTCTGCAATGATTATGTGGTCAAGCACCTTGATGCCTATTATCTCACCAGTTTTGGCTAATCTTTCAGTTATTTCTATATCCTTTTGACTTGGTTCTGGGTCTCCGCTTGGATGATTGTGGACAAAGATTACTGAAGCCCCAGCCTCTTTGATTGCCTCCCTGAATGCCTCTCGTGGATGTATAAGTGATTCATTCAATATACCTGTTGTAACCTCTTGTTCTTTTATAAGACGATTTTTAACATCCAAAATAAGGGATATAAACTTCTCCTGTTTTAGTCCTTTGAGTTTGCTTTGAAGGTATTGAAATACCTCAATGCTTTTGTTAAATCCTATATGATAATCACTTTTTTCTGAAAAAAGTCTCTTGCCGAGTTCCAAAGAAGCTTTTATTTGTGCTATCTTTGCTTTTCCAAGCCCTTTTAAAGACTTTAATTCATTTATTGATGCCCTATCTATTGCCTTTAATGAACCGAATTTATTTAACAATTCCATTGCAAGAGAGAGGGCATTCTTATTACCAGAACCTGTCCTAATGATAATGGCGAGAAGTTGAGCCTCTGATAGTGTTGACGCACCAAAATTCAATAATCTTTCACGAGGTCTCTCACTTTCAGGCATCTCTTTTATCTTGTTCAATGGGAATTGATATCTCCTTTTAGTTTTTGGATTAAAATTGCCTTTATCTCATAGATTTTTTTTCAATGAGATAAAGGCATAGCGAATCAGGACTATTTCTTTTTCTCTGCTGGTTTCTTGGCAGTTGATTTGGTTCCACACTTTGAGCCTGCTTTGCAAGGCATAGTAAATCACTCCTTTCTTTGTTTAATTTTATGGGGAAATTATATCATAGAAACATCTAATCTTATAGATAAAGATTAGCCCTTTATCAATTTTATTCTTTCCTTGTCTCTTATGGTATCTGCAATCTCTTTAAAAGACAACCTTTCAAGTTGAAAGATTGAATAAGCCCTACCGATACCAGCAATACAGTGCGCATCAGAGTTTCTTATCCAAGGTAAATATTTATAGGCATCGAGCATTTGTAAGGCTTTTTTCAGTCTGCAACTGTAGGAGATCTCAATGGCATCAATCTTTATGTCATCAGGTATAAAGCCCAGTTGTGAGATTATGCTAAAGATTTCTCTGTCAACATGGCTTGCAATGGCAATACCATTTAAACTATGTATTTTATCAACAATCTCCTTTGTAGATAGACTTGATGCACCGAAGAGCATTCTGTCATTTAAATCAAGGATTTCATCATTTTCATTTACCACAACTTGATAAATAGGACCAAAGTCGATAGGTTCAATATCTGGTAAGGTGCGATATATGATACTTTGCATCTCCATAACTGACTCAATATCTCCAAAAAGGGCAAGTATATGAGCCTCTTCATGAGATGTAATCTCCATAGCTGGAATTAGGAATATATCTTCCTTTTTGGCAATCTTTGATGCGGCAAAGAGATTTTCTGCAGAGTTATGATCAGAGATAGCTATAATGTCAAAGGAAAGTTCTTTAGCCCTTTTGATGATACTTAAAGGTGTCATCTCAAGCTCTGCACAGGCTGATAAACAGGAATGGATGTGTAAATCTGCTTTGAAGGGATTCAATGTTAATATTTAGAGTTTTAAGTCTTTTGCTGTAAGAGCATATATAATTTACCAGCAATTTCAAAGGTGCTTCCCTTATAAATGAGGATAGGGATATTTTCCTTTAATGCCCTTTTGGCTGTTTCTTCTTCTGGTTTTCTTCCATTTGTCAGGATAATTGCAGACAGACTTTTGATAACAGCTACAGCAACTATGTTTGTATGGGTCTGAAGGGTAATCCAAAGTTCCCCTTTTTTGCTCTTTGCCATAACATCTGAAAGCATATCACTTATATAACAACCTGTTATGACAGTGTTTGTCTCACCCTTTACAAAGACATCAAGCCCTAATTCTTGAATAATTTTTTCTACTGTTATCATATCTTTTTAACCTTTTCCTTTGATTTTAGTGATTATTAAACAACCCCCTACCCCCCCTAGAGAAAGGGAATTAAAAACTCCTTAATCCACCTTTGGTAAGGGGAAATATTTATTTTAAGTAGAACTTAATCTCTAAGGTAGTGCCTTCACCTAATACAGTATCAATCGTAAAGGAGTCTGCATTTTTCTTGATATTTGGAAGCCCCATACCTGCACCCCATCCCATTT
>DUZI01000093.1 GCA_013349595.1 Nitrospirota bacterium | reverse complement strand
AGAAAACTCTAAAGTAATTATGAAAAGCATTCTTGATGATCCCCGCAGCGGAAAAAATATTGCAAAGACTGCTGAAGTGGTCAATAATATGATTGATAATATTTTAGAGAATAAAGATTCAATCTACGACATGCTATCATTGAGAAATTTCGATTATTATACTTACACCCATTCTGTAAATGTCTCTGTCTTATCCATAGGACTTGGCATTGAATTAGGCTTAAAAAGAAATGAGATTGAAAAGCTTGGAACAGGTGCAATGCTACATGATATAGGAAAAAGCACAATCCCCCATGAGGTTTTAAATAAACAAGGTAAACTTAATGATGTTGAATATAGAATTATTATGAATCATGTAATAGATGGATATAATTTAGTTAAAGATCGTAAAGACTTAGATAAGGATTCTATAATACCACTTTTACAGCATCATGAAAAATTAAATGGTAAAGGTTATCCCAATAAACTTATTGCTAAGGAGATCAAACTTTTTGGAAGGATTACTTCTATTGCAGATTGTTATGATGCCCTTACTACTCAAAGGCCTTATAAACCTGCCTTTACACCTTATTATGCCCTTTCAATTATTGCAAAAGAAACAGGCAACTATGACCCTGAATTATTAAGGATATTCATTAAAATGCTTGGCAATATTAAATGATAAATCAAATAGATATATTATTTTTATTAATTTCTTTTTTAAACAATTCTATCAATTCCTTCTCAACCACCTCTGGCACTAATCCTTTTATTGAACCACCAAAGTAAGCAACCTCTTTAATAATTGTTGAGGTAAGATAGGAGTATTCTTCTGAGGGCATCATAAAAACCGTTTCAATATTGTGATTTAATCTCCTATTCATGAGTGCCATTTGGAGTTCAAACTCAAAGTCTGAAACTGCTCTTAATCCTCTTATAATAGCAACACTATTGTTCTGCGAGGCATAATTAACCACCAAACCAGTTAAAGCTTCTATGGTGATACATTCTTTAGGGAATATTTTAGTAGCTTCTTTTATCAATTCAAGCCTTTTTTTAAGACAAAAAAGAGGTTTCTTTTTGGGATTAATAGCAACGGCAATTATAATATGTTCGAATATATGTAAGCCTCTTTTAATTAAATCAAGATGTCCCATAGTTATGGGATCAAAGGTTCCAGGATAAAGGGCTGTTTTCAACCTTGACGCCTCCTTTTTTAAAGAAACTTAATGATGTATCACCATATTTATAGCTTTTAATAAATTCCATATTACTAATCACTTGAAATATATTCTTTTTTGAAGAGTGTTCTATAACAAAAAGACCTTTATCTTTTAAAAGTTCAAAATTGTTAATTAGACTGAAAAGTTCATCATATTTTTCATAATAATAAGGAGGATCAGCAAAGATTATATCAAAACATTCATCAGTTGTCTTTAAAAATTTGAGGCAATCTTCATTCACAATTTCAATATTTTTAATTATTTCAGTTTGTTTCGAAAATTTATTAATATTATTTATTAATGTTCTTTTTGATTCAACAAATACAACCTTTTTAGCACCTCTGCTGAAGGCTTCAAACCCAATTGCCCCAGTTCCAGAAAATAAATCAAGGAAAACCGCATCAATTATTCTTGTTCCAATGATATCAAAGAGAGCCTTTCTGACCTTATGAGAAGTAGGCCTTAACTCAAAGTTAATAAGAGATTTTTTTAATCTTATGACCCTACCCTTTTGTTCACCACCAATAATCCTCATAATCTTTAGATTTTATTCATACTTTTACATAAAATTAACCTAATCAGTCAATTGTATTGGCGGATTTATTAAATAATCGTAATCCCTTGAAGGAATATCTTTTATCATTACAGTCCTCCCTTGAACTTCAAGCCTTCCCTGTTCAAATAATCTGATTGCTTCAGGATAAATCTTATGTTCCATCTTTAATATCCTATTTGATAAAGTCTCTTCTGTATCATCATGAAAGGCACAAACTGCTGACTGAATAATTACAGGACCTGTATCCATACCTTCATCAACAAAATGCACAGTGCAACCTGTAATCTTTACAGCATATTGTAAAGCTTTTTTCTGTCCGTGCAGACCAGTAAAAGATGGTAATAGGGCAGGATGGATATTCATTATCTTCATAGGATAGGCATCAATTAGTGGTTTCCCAACAATCCTCATAAAACCAGCTAAAATTACTAAATCTACCTTTTCATTGAACAAGTTTTCAGCAATTGCCTCAAAATAAGAATCCTTTGAAGAAAATTCTTTTGTATTCATATAGATATGTTTGATATTATGCTTTTTTGCCCTTTCAATAGCATAGGCATCAGGTCTGTCTGTAATCAATATTCGAATTGATGCCTTTAGTTTGCCCTGTTCAATTTCATCAATAATTGCTTGAAAATTACTACCCCTTCCAGATGCTAGAACTCCAAGGTTTATCATGCTTTAATTAATCCCCCTTTTGACTTAATTTATGAACAATATCAACAAAATATTTTACATTATCAACGGGTGTTTCAGGCAAAATGCCATGTCCAAGATTGAAAATATGTCCCTTGCATGCGACTCCTCTATTTAAAACCATTTCTACATTTTGCTTTATTATGTCTCTTGTGGCGAACAAAACACAAGGGTCAAGATTACCTTGAATGGTTTTTTGATTATTCATCAATTCAGAGGCATTGTCAATATATATTCTCCAATCTATACCTATAACATCAGCAGATACTCCTGAGATTTGTTTAAGTATATATGAGCAATTAAATGGGAAATAGATTATGGGAACATTTGAATTAGATTTAATATTATCAATGAGTTTATTAACATATTTCAAAATATACTTTAAAATATATTCAGGACAAACAATGCCGAGCCAAGTATCAAAAATTTGAATAGCATCAACCCCTGCTTTAATCTGCATTAGCAAATAATCATGAATCATTATAGTCAACTTAGCCATTATTTCTTCAAATAAGACCCTATCCCCATACATAAGCTTTTTTGTATTGATGAAGTTTTTTGAAGTCCCTCCTTCAATCAAATAAGTTGCCAGAGTAAAAGGGGCACCAGAAAATCCAATCAATGGGACTTTTAAATTGCTTTTTAGGTTTTTTATGGTTTTTTTTACAAAATCTAATTCATCATCAGGGTTATAAGATAAAAGATTATCAAAAGAAGCTTTATCTCTTACAGGATTGTTTATAATAGGGCCAATCTTTTCAGAAAACTCAAGGTCTATTCCCATTGGCTCGAGTGGTATTAGTATATCTGAAAACAATATAGCAGCATCTACACCAAGTATTTCAACGGGTTGAATTGTCACTTCAGAGGCTAAATCAGGATCTTTACATAGTGTTAAAAAGTCGACTCTTTTCCTGATTTCCTGATATTCAGGCAAATATCTACCTGCTTGTCTCATAATCCAGATGGGTGTATATGAAACTTTTTCACCCCTACAAACTTTCAAAAAAGTGTCATTCATTTCTTTTCCTTTTAAAATTATAATAATTAATCAAAAAATATAAGCAATTGTCCTTCACATTACCAAATTAAAAAGTGACTTGGTGATTTATAAAATTCAACATTCCTAATTTCTTGCCAGTTTTTTAATACTTTATTATTTTCTTACTATTTCCCTAATTCACTAACTCACTTTAGGCTCACTCACTGCCGTTTTCTCCCATTCTGCATAAACTATATTCTTCTCACCCTTACTAAACTCAAACCCTATGAAACTTCCCATATCAAACTTTACTACGGGATACTTTTTATCCCAATCCCACTTATCATATATCCATAAATTTTCAAAGAGTTCCTTTTTACTTTCCAATAAACACTTTAAGGTATCAATCAACAGAGACTTTCCAAATCTCTTTGGCCTGCTTAGGAAATAAACTTTACCAGACATCACAACATCGTAAATATAAATAGTCTTGTCCACATAGATATAATTATTTCTAATATCTGAAAAAGACTGTATACCTATTGGTAAATTTCTCACAGCGACACTTATTTCAATTTAATTAATGATATATTAATCCATTATGTTTTTCTGACATAACTACAATATGGTTCTTCGTCTAAGTAATCACCACAAAGGGCATAAGCCCTTGCCCTACAACCACCACAAACCTTTAAATACTCGCAAATACCACATTTGCCTTTATAAGTCTTGAAGTCTCTTAATTCTTTAAATAATTGAGAATCCTCCCAAATCTCTTTAAAAGGTGTTTTAAATATATTCCCAGCGGACTTTGGAAAATAACTACAGGGATAGACATCGCCATCTACATTAATGAGACATATTAATTGCCCTGCAAGACAACCTTTTGAACCACCAGTTGAGAATTTAAGGGTTCTTCTTTCAAACTTTTCACCATCTTTCTTTGCCTTCTGTAAAACAATCCTGTAATAATGGGGTGCACAGGTAGGTCTAACGAGCAAGTCTTTTTCATTTTTCTCCATTTCATAGTGCCAATCAAGTATTTTTTCATAATCTTCCTTTGATATTAACTCTGAAATTATATCCTCTCCGCGACCAGTTGGCACAATCATAAATAGATACCAGGCAGTTGCACCCAATTTTTTGGCAAGCTCATAAACTTTTGGAATTTCATCTTGATTTCTTTTAGTAAAAGAGGAGTTTATAATAAATTCTATGTTATGTTTTTTAAACAATTTTGTAGCCTTTATTATGCCTGAAAAGGCACCTTCTTGATTCCGAAATTCATCATGAAGCCTTTCAGTTGAAGCATCAAGACTCATTGATACTATTTTGATACCTGATTGTTTAATCTTCTCACATATTTCATCTGTTATAAGTGTACCATTTGTTGCAAGACACATCCTTAAACCCTTATTAGTTCCATAATTTGCTATTTCAAAGAGGTCTTGACGCAAGAGTGGTTCGCCACCAGATAAGACTATTACAGGCTCAGCATAGCTATGAATTTCATCTATAATTTTAAATGCTGACTGTGTTGAGAAATCAGGATGTCCTTTTGCCTCAAGATCAGAAGAAGACCTGCAATGGATACAATTTAAATTACACCTTCTTGTAACCTCCCAAGCTATCCATTTAGGTATATATTCCAATTAGTTATCTCACTCCGCTGGGATAAAATCAGGTGTTCTTAAATTTAGCCATTTCAGAAAGGAAAGAAGGCTCTTTTCTGTTTCTTTATTTATATTTTTGGGGTCAAAAAACATGGCTATTAATGCAATATTATCATCTGAAGATTCATCCCTTTCAAGTCTGACTACCTTACCATTTAGGGGTCCAATTATCCAATAATCTTTCTGTGATGTTTTTTCTATCTTTAAGTATAGATTATATATACCGAAAAGATGAATTTCTGTATGATATTTTACCCTAAATAACACGCCAGTCCTACTAATATTTACTACTGAGGCAGGTAGTTGCAGTTTGTCGTTTATTCTAAGAATTCCTGCATGAGGAGGTAGTGAGGCAAATCTTGGGGCATTTCTTTTTGTGGCACTATTCCAAGATTTTCTTAATACATCTTCCAATTCTTGGGGTGTAAAGGGTTTGACAATATAATGACTTACGCCTAATTGGATTGCGGTTATTATGAAATCCTTCTCCCCATGGGTTGTCATCATTATAAAAGGTATATGCTTTGTCTTGGGATTATTTTTTATTTCATATAAAAATTCATCTCCCGTCATCTGAGGCATATCCCAATCAGAAATTATTATGTCTATTGGTTTCTCTTTTATTAATTCAAGTGCTTCAACTCCATTGGAAGCTTCATAGATATTATTAGATCCAATCTTTGTTTCAATAGTCTTGCGAACTAATTTTCTAACTGTTGTGGAGTCATCTACTATGAGAAAAATTGTTCTCTCAATCACCCTTGCCTATACCACCTTATTAAAATATTTTAAAAAATTAAATTATAACATAACTATAATACACAAATGTAATAACCCAAAAATAGCGATAGGAAGGTTTTTATAATCCGATTTCATTTTAATCTTGCTCTATTCTTTATAATGCAATGCCTTTTGCTAAAGTTTCTCAAGATTTCTTTTATAAGGTGTCGTATAAAAATCCCTCTCCAGCCCTTCCTACTTGATTTTGTTAAGTTCTCAGTTCTATCGCTGATTTTGTGCCTTACCTCTGCCATTGCAAAAGATAGTTCATAGGTTTCCAAAATTAAGAGGCATCATAATCACCCATTGAATAAAAGAAATTGTCATAGAAAAAATCACTTTCAAGTTTCAAACTCTCCTTTACTTTCTTAAATGCAATAGGTATATGAGTATTACCATTATAGCCAAGTTTGATTAATAAATCTTTGTAACTTGAATTTTGATGACACCAAATATTTATGCCTTTTATATTTGTCTTGATTAGATAAGATTCTAATTTATTTAAAAAATTTTCTGCATATTCTAAATCTTTTGCCTTAAATTCTACTAAATTAGCATAATCATCTTTTACTGTATATATGGCAAATCCTTTATTTCTTATCAAACCTTTGAATAAAATAAAGCTGTACTGCTTTAATGGATGACTAAAGTATCTCCATTTTAGGTAATCACTGTTTTTGTAAAATTTGAATCTGTTTTTATCAAATCTATTAAGTAGGTTATTGATATTGCTGCTTTTAAAATTTTGCCAACCCTCGTTAATACCCGAGAGATTAGAATTTGAAGAGACAATCTGTTTTGTAAATTGTGATACAAGACGATATCCCTCACCACCAAGCCTTAAGGCTTGTAATCTTGCATGACGAATTGACGGAAAACCATATGCAAAGTCCATGTCATTTTCTTTATAGAACATCTCACCAAGCATTGTAACAATGGGGGTTTTGCTAAATATCTTACCTCTAAAATCTTGCTGTGTCATAACATCACATACTTGATAAGCCCACAATACTTGACCCTCTAAATAAAAACACTGCCTCAAACCTCCATAAAAACAAACTATTTTTCCTTTATATATGGCTACATAACCAACACTACCCCAAGGAGATGAAAGATATTTCCACTTAAACCAATCAATAGATGCCTTTTCACTAAAAACCTCATTGAAAAGATTGACTATTGAGGGTGTATCATCTTCTAAAAATCTTCTTTTAATTAGTTCGTCTTTCATTTTATTTTAAAAAAAACATATTATATTTTAACTCTCCTAATAAATCAATCAGTTGATTATTACCCAAAATCGGCGATAGAACTAAAAAGCTTAGTAAAATCAGCAAGTAAGATAGGAAGGGCTGGTGAAGGATTTTTATACGACACCTTATAAAAAAAAGTT
>DUZI01000092.1 GCA_013349595.1 Nitrospirota bacterium | reverse complement strand
TACATTTAAAACAATGCCTTATGACAAAGCCCCCCTAGGAACTTTTTTTATAAGGTGTCGTATAAAAATCCTTCACCAGCCCTTCCTATCTTACTTGCTGCTTTTACAAAGCTCTTTAGTTCTATCGCCGTTTTTGGGGACAGCCCTTCCTATCGCTATTTTTGGGTCCATTTCCGTCTGAGGTAAAACAGTAATTATTTACTAATAGTAGTTTTATTAAAAGATGGATTTTATAGGTTAAAAGAGGGAATGAAATAGGTTCTCATTTTTATGGCACTGGGGCTATACCATTATGGTTACAAGACTGGATTTATAGATTGTTATTTAAAGTCATATAAGAAAAATTAGCTTATCAGATAGAGGGTTCATCAATCCTTTTTTTATCTTTAAAATAGTAAAATTGTAAAAAAGCAAATTGATTCTAAAACATTTATGCAAGCAACAATTTCAACTATTGGCAATAGATTAAAAGAAATTATACTATTATTAAATTAAAACAAAAATGAAATTGAAGAAATAACAATAGAAATTCAAGATATAATTGATAAAAAAACATATTTAAGAGAAAAAACTTTTTAATATTGTAGAGACAAGTTTTTGATATGAAAAGAGCGGAATTGGATTGTTTTTTTATTCATTTTTTTTCTCAGAGGATTAAAATTCTTTCTGCATTTTTAAAGAGAATCTTTTCTTTTCTTTCCTTATCTAAGGGGAGTTTCATAAATCTTGATATAGCCTCTTTTTGGTCTGTCCATGGTGAATCAGTTCCAAATAGAATATAGTCATCGGGATGCTTTGTGATTATATCTTTTGCAATATTGTTATCTAATACCTCAAGACTAAAGGAAATTTCCATATATATTTTTTTGCCTACAATATGCTTTTGCACTTCCTCCCAGTCGTCCCATGCACCAAGATGGGTTGTTATTAATTTAAGGGTTGGCACCTGATTGAGGACATTGATAACTTTTATTGGGTCTGCAATTCTATCATAAGGAAAGGCTATATCAAAGCCCGTGTGCATAACAATAAAAAGCCTTTTATAATCAATATATCTATAAAAATCAATCAGTGAGTTGTCATCAAGCACAAATTCTTGATAATAAGGATGGAGCTTGATACCTTTAAAACCTGACTGAGCAACAAGATCAATCTTTTTTTGCCACTCTGTATCTTTAGGGTGAACTGATGGTAAGGGGATTATTCTGTCAGAGGCAATCTCTTTGCACCATGACAAGATTGATTCAAATTGTTTTGGTCTCGTTGCAATATTACAGAGCACGCTCTTACTGATACCAGCCTCGTCCATTGATTTAATAAGGGAATCAAGCCTTCCATCAAGATATGCCACAATATCATCATCTTGAAGTTTTTCCATTGCCCTTTTGGCAAGACTATCAGGGAAGGCATGGGTGTGAAAGTCTATTATCTTTAACATGAGTTTGCCATCTCAATTGTTTTGTTTTTGGATTTTAAATGCCCTTATCCTTCTTGCTAATTCTCTAACTGCTTCCTGAATTGACATACCTTTATCAACAAGTTCTCTAACAAAGTTAGCCTTAGCAAGTTCATTGATAATCTCTTCTGTTGGACCGTTTTTTTTACATACATTTTGACCTTCTTGTAATTGTTGGTTTATACATAATTCTAAATCTTGAACGGTAAACCTACCAGCAAGTTCCTTGACTTCAGCAATGTCAATCTTATATTCCATAAAGCCCTCCCAATTTTATATTGACAGAAATAGTATAATTGGTATTCATTATATCTTCTTAATCGATTATAAAACAAACAAAGAGAGGTAAATATGATACCAAAACTAAAATATGATGAAAAGGGTCTTATACCAGCAATAATTCAGGAGCATGAAACAGGAGAAGTCCTTATGATGGCTTATATGAATGAGCAATCATTAGAAATGACAATTGAAACAGGCTATACTCACTTTTGGTCTCGTTCAAGACAGAAATACTGGAAAAAAGGTGAGACTTCTGGTAGTCTGCAGGAGATAAAAAAAATATATTATGATTGTGATGAAGATACACTACTTATAAAAGTTAAACAACACGGTAACGGAGCCTGTCATACAGGAGAGAGGACCTGTTTTTATAGGACTATTGAAAGATAGATAATGAGTGGCATTAATTATAAAATAAAGTTCAAATCTATTGACTAAAATAACCAAGACCCAAAATCAGCAATAGAACTGAGAACTTAACAGAATCAACTAGGAAGGGTTGGTGAGGAATTTTGAGAAACTTTAGCAAAAGACATTGCATTATAAAGATTCCGAAACAGCCCTTAAAATAGCGCTTAGGAAGGGCTGTTTCAGGATTTTTATAATCGACAAATTTTATTTATAATTTTTGATTTATACATTTAAAACAATGCCTTATGACAAAGCCCCCCTAGGAACTTTTTTTATAAGGTGTCGTATAAACATCCTTCACCAGCCCTTCCTATCTTACTTGCTAATTTTATTAAGCTTTTTAGTTCTATCGCCGATTTTGGGACAGCCCTTCCTATCGCTATTTTTGGGTTTATTGATTCTTTGCCATAAACAAGGGATAAAATAAACTTGCAGTCAGCAGCATTAAGGATAAAGAAGTTGTCGCTTCAAGTCTTGACAAGTGCAAAGGACTAAGTCTTGATATGATTTTACAATTCTAATGAAAATTCCATGTTTACCTAACACCTGCTTCTTTTAATAAATCATCATGAAAGGGGATCTGATGACACCATTTAAGAACAAATTTCTTTCTATTTTCAATCATCACATCCCCCCTCTTTACGGTCTTTCCAAAATAAACTATCTCCCTGTCATCTCTCTCCTGAGACATTCCCCAATGGTGGTCAAATTCAATAACTGGCACTGCATAAAGGGATTGCCTCTCTAACAAAACCTGCATTCCCATATCCCATTCCTCAAAAAAGCATGGACTATATCGTATATCAAAGCAGAAACGATATTGATGATAAAGTTCTCCATTAATTGCAAAGAGAAAACCAGATACATCATGGGTCTTAACAGGTTTATCAAAGGTACCTTTCTGAAAATACCTTGTTACTGCAAGTCTCTTTAAATCAAGATGTGAGCCTTGAGGTCCAACAATAACCGCCTTGTCAAGACTTAAGAGATATTGCTCCATCTCTTCAATACACTTTTTAGAAATATGTAAATCTGCATTCATGATAAAAATCACACCAGCCTCTGCCATGTTGATTCCCAAGTTCCAAGACCTGCTTACACCTGCATTCATGTTATTATGACAATACTTATCAATCCTGTTGTGAGATTTTAATAACTCATAAACCTCTTCTGAATTAAAAATGCAGATAACCTCACCATCAACTCCCTTTAAATCTTCAAGTAGGGTGAGTATGTTATAGGGGCTGTGTGGTGATAGGTCAATTACTGGTATTACAAAGCTTCTTTTTATCATTTAATTATCATCCCAGTTAGTTTGTTTGTAAATTCACCATCTTCATAAACAGGTGTACCATTTACAAAGACCCATTTTACCCCTTTAGCACGGTGAAAAGGGTTTTTATAGTCTGCAGTGTCTATAATCTCAGAATAATCAAAAAGTGTTATATCTGCAAAATAGCCTTCTTTGAGGTATCCTCTTTTTGGTATTCTAAAAGTTATAGCAGGCAGTGAAGTAATCCTCCTTATTGCCTCTTGTAAGGTCATAAGTCCTTCATCCCTTACATATTTTCCTATGAATCTTACAAAAGAACCAAAACCTCTCGGATGTGGTTTGCCCTTTTTAGTAATACCATCAAAATTACGCACTGCACTGTCGGAGCCAATCATCATGTAGGGGAGAGATAGGAATTTCTTGAGGTTGTCTTCATTCATTGTAAAGAATATCCCGCCTGTCTTTGCCTTGTCAGCGATTATTATAGCAATAAGACTGTCTATGGGGTCATTGTTACCCTGTCTTTCTGTAATCTCCTTGATTGTCAAACCTTCCATCCATTTATTGGGTTCGTAGTAAACTGATGAAACCAATATCTCATCCCAGATTAGTGGGTTTTCTCTCTTAAGTTCGCTTTTTATCTTCTTTACCATATCAGGTGAGTTAAGCCTCTTAAGTTCCTCTTCAATACCTCCTTCAAAGACCCATTTTGGCAATATTGTGTCTAAATCTGTGCTTGAAGCAATGTAGGGGTATCTATCGCAGGTAATCTCAAGCCCTTCTGCCTTAGCATTTTCGATTAAATCAATTATCTTATCAATCTTATGCCAATTAGCCCTTCCACCAGTTTTGAGGTGAGATATATGGAGCCTTACGCCTGATTCTTTACAAATTCTAATTGACTCCTCTATGGCTTCGATAACAAAATCAGTCTCACTTCTCATGTGAGGCACATAAAGAAGATTGGGATTAGTTTTAGCCATACATTTACACAGTTCAATTAATTCCTCAGTTTCAGTGAAAAGACCGGGTGGATATATTAGCCCTGTTGAAAGCCCCCTTGCACCTATAGAGATTGCTTCATTTAAAAGGTTACACATACTCTCCATTTGGGTCTTATCAGCCCTGCCTTTTTGATAACCAATTACTGAAGCCCTAATATTACCTTGACCACAGAGGGTTGCATAGTTAATGGCAAATCCCCTTTGACTTAAAGCCTTGTAAAATTCCTCAAAACTTTGCCAGGGTTTTAATCCAAGTTCATCAAAGTCTGAAGCCCTTTGTTTTACTGCATCATTGTAGATTGGTCCTGCAGATATACCACAATTACCATTTATCTCTGTAGTAACTCCCTGTGATATTTTGCCCTGCGCCCGTCCATCAGCAGAGAGCGTAAATTCAGAATGGCCATGAGTATCAATAAAACCAGGCGTTAGCACAAGCCCTTTTGCATCAATTACCACATCAGCCTGAGGCTTTTCATCCCCAAGGTAATTTATAAATTTGTCTTTGATAAAAAGATTTTTCTTGAGGGGCTCTCTGCCTGAGCCATCAATGCATAGGGCATTACAAATGAGATAGCTTTGATTCATTAATAAAAATTAGACGCGTCTAATCTTGTAGTCTTTGTTATTGGTCTTCTTTTTTGACTTTACTTGGTCTTGGGTGGGCTTTTTTACATATTTTATCTTTTCTGTGGTGGTTGGTTTCTTTTCAGGTAATCGAGGTTTGCTATATTTTGCAATCTTGTTTGCAGGCAAATTCATGAAATACCCATTTATGCCTTCTGCTATGGAATGGGCGAGCTTATCGCGATAGTCTTCACTTGCAAGGAGTCTTTCTTCTTCTTTATTGCTTATAAAAGAAACCTCTGTCAATATTGAAGGCATCTTTGCCCCAACAAGGACATAAAAGAGCGCCTGTTTTACACCAAGATTTGGCACCTGTGGATAATCTTCAGTGATTAAAGCAGACATAGCATTTTGAACATAACCGGCTAACTTGATAGATTCGTCTCTCTTGCTTTCCCTCTCTAAGGAAGTAAGTATGATTGAAATCTCATTTTTCATTTCCTTCATTTGTTTGAGTGATATGGAATTTTCTCTTGCAGCAACCTTAAGAGCCTCTTCATCGTCAGTCCAGTTTAACAAATAGGTCTCAATACCCCTTGCAGTCCTATTAGTTGATGCATTGGCGTGCACTGATACAAATAGGTCTGCATTAAGTTTATTGGCAATCTGAGCCCTTTTATCAAGGGGTATGAAGACATCCTTGTCACGGGTAAGATGGACTTCATAATGGGGATATCTGTTATTAAGGTGTTCTTTTGTCTTTAAGGTTATATCCAAGACAACATCTTTTTCATAAAGACCTGTTGGGCCAACAGCACCTGGGTCATGTCCCCCATGACCTGCATCAATGACGATTATTTTTTTGGCTAACTTTGCCTCTGTCTTTACATCAAGGGGTTGTTTCTCAGGTTGGTTTTTAGGTGGTGTTTGTGGTTTTGGTTGTTCCTTAGGTGTCTCTATGTTATTATTCTGTTTTGTAACAAAATCAATGACAAGCCTCATTGGGTCTTCAAGGGTAAAGACCTTAAATTCATAATCACTCCTTTCAAGGTCAAAGACTATCCTCACAGTAGTTGGATTAAATTGCCCCACTCTAATGGATTTTATGAGATTATCACCTATTGAATAGTTAGGCTGAACACCCTTTTGAAGCCTGCTATTTTTTATATCAAAGAAAAGTCTTTCGGGGTTTGACAATTTGCCCTTTGTAAACTCAATTGAGCCTGATAAGTCAACAACTACTCTTATTGTATCGTTTGTAGTCCAATGTCTAAGGGCTTTGACATCAATTATCTCATTTGCATAAAGGTTTGTTGTTTGAAATAATATTGAAGTTAATATGAGTATTTTTAGAACTAATGACTTTGTAATTTTTGTTATCTTATAGTCCATGAATGGTTAATATAGTAACCTAATCTATATCAGGCAGACTGCACTGATTTTATTGCTGGTATCTCCTTTTTTAAAGTTGACTCTACATAGTTTTTAAGGGTTAATGTTGACATAGGGCAACTACCACAAGCGCCTTTGAGCCTCACATATACAATATCGTCTTTTATTTCAATAAGTTCAATATCTCCCCCTTCAGTCTTTAGACCAACCCTAATCTTTTGCAGTACACCTTCCACCATGTCCTTTGTAACCATTTTTCTCCCCTCCTTAATAAGATAATAAATAATATCTGATTTTTCTTATGAAATCAAGAAGTTTTATTTATCCCCCAAATAGCGCTTAGGAAGGGCTGTTTCAGAATTTTTATAATCGATGATTTCATTTTAATTTTGCTTTATTCTTTATAATGCAATGCCTTTTGCTAAAGTTTCTCAAGATTTCTTTTATAAGGTGTCGTATAAAAATTCCTCACCACCCCTTCCTACTTGATTTTATTAAGTTCTCAGTTCTATCGCTGCTTTTAGGAATCTTGAGTTATCTATGTCAAATATGTATAATTTTGTAACATTGTTGTCAATTTAGGACACAATGAAATTTTTTATAGAGGAGGGTTTATGAAAAAGGTTTTATTGGTTTTAGCAGTATTGGGTATTTTCATTAGCCAAAGCACCGTAGCAGAAGCAAAAAAGGTTTATGTAAAATGGGGTGCTACAAGTGTTCGTTCTGGACTTTATGCAAACACAGTAGCAATGGCAAGTATTGTTAATAAGGCATATCCAGGTGAGTTGGAAGTAACTGTAGTAGAAACAGGTGGCTATCTTGAAAACATTGTTAGGATTCAAAAGAAATCAATTATGATGGGTCCTGCTGATGCGGCAGCAGGTTATGCAGCTTATGAAGGAATTATTGAC
>DUZI01000091.1 GCA_013349595.1 Nitrospirota bacterium | reverse complement strand
CCTGTTTGAAGACAATGAGCTTGATATATACCTTGATGATTTTACCTTTACGGTGAACAACAAAGGTAAGACTATTTATGAAAACTACATTCCTCTGGACTCGTCTGTGGAAAATCAGTTTGCGAAGGACTGCGAGAGCAGCGAAAATATAGAGTTTTATTTCAAGCTCCCTGCATGGTTTAAGATAAATACGCCGATAGGGACATATAATCCGGACTGGGCAATAGTTTTTAAAGGCGAGAAGAAAATATATTTCGTTGCTGAGACAAAGAGCGCAGGACAGGAATTAAGAATAAGCGAACGGATGAAAATTAACTGCGGAAAGGCTCATTTCAAGGAGTTTGAGGATGTAAAATTTATGGGACCGATTTCATTGGTTTCGGAATTATGAAATAATGAAACGAATTTTGCCTGCTCGATAGTGTATCTTATGCCATAGGACACATGTTTTTTGACTTAATCATAAAAACTAAGGAAACCAAATATATGCGCGAAATAAAATTATCAAAGATTAAATCCTTAAAGGGTGAAATAACTATTCCGCCTAATAAATCAATATCTCATCGAGCTGTAATCTTTGCCTCTATTGCTCATGGCAAGAGCATCGTTAGAAATTTTCTTATGGCAGAAGACCCTATAAGCACTATGAATGCTATGAAAAGTCTTGGAATCGAGATTCGATCAAAAGGAAATTATGGGACAGAATTAATAGTTTATGGTAAAGGTCTGGGCAATCTTAAAGAGCCTTTTGACGTCATAAACTGCGGCAATTCAGCCCTTACTATCGCTATTTTAAGGGCTGTATTCTGGGTGACAAAATTATCCACTTTCTATAATATTTCTAAAAAAATGTTTCTTATCATCTTGCTTGCATTTGCCATAAAGTAAATCGATTTGTGCATCTTGCAAAAAAGTCCGTGATGACGATGGCTACTAACAACAAATAGATGCTTTTGTATCTGAACACACGAGAGTTTTCTATGCCCTGTTCTCATCAAAAGGCTTTATCCCGAGTACTCCAAAGGATAGCTATTCTGCCTTTAGTCCTTTCTCATCAAAAAGTTTGTTTATCTCTTCTTCTGTGCCACGGAGCTTGTTACGACAGAAAATTATAAGTTCTGAAGCCCTCTTAACCTTGTCTGTCAAATCATCTACATCAACCTCTTGAGATTCTATTATTTGGACTATTTTTTCAATCTCCGTTAATGCTTGAGAATAGGTTAATTTGGTCAATTTTTTTATTTCCTCCTCCTTTCTTGATTTTAACCATACTCTGAAAAGAAGCATCTTTTAATCGTGTTTCTATCATACTACCATTTTTAATTTGGGAGATATCTTTTATTATCTTTCCATTTAAATAAGTTATGCTATAGCCCCTTTGAAGAATGTTTTCGGGACTAAGAAGCCTTATTGCCTGTCCTAAATTGGTTAACCTTGTTTGATGTAAATGGATGAGATGAACCAATGACTTTTGTAATCTTACTTGGATAAGGTAAATTCTATTTAATCTGTTGGTACTATAATTTTTGGATAGATATATAAACTTGGCAGATATACTCTGAAGCCACTGATTGTTTTGATTTATCAGGTTTGTTGTTGCTGTCTTTAACCTCTGCTGAAGCTTGATAATCTCCTCTTCAAAGGACCTCGAACCAGAAAGGAGAAAATCCGCTACTGCTGTTGGGGTCTTTAGGCTTGTATGGGCTACTATGTCCAAGACTGTTTCATCTTTTTCATGCCCTATGCCTGTAATGACAGGGAGTGGAAATTGTGCAACCCGTTTGGCAATGTTATAATTATCAAAGCAACTCAAATCAACCGTTGAACCACCACCCCTTATGATGACTACTATATCAAATTCCTCTGTACGTCCTTCAATCTCATTGAGCCTATTAATCAATGTAGTCTCTGTCTCATCACCTTGCATAAGTGATGGGAAAAGTTCTATATAAAAAAAATAACCTTGTTGGTTTTGTGTTAGCTGTTTTAAAAAGTCTTCATACCCTGCCGCATTAGGTGATGAAATGATTGCAATCCTTTGAGGGACAATCGGAAGGTCTAATCTCTTGTTAAGGTCAATCAATCCCTCTTGTCTTAGCCTTTCTATGATTTCCATCTTTTTTAGTGCCATTTCTCCAAGTGTGTAAGATGGGTCAACATCTTTTATCAAAAGGCTCATGCCGTAAACCTCATGATAATCTACACCTACCAGCAAAAGCACCTTCATACCAACCTTAAAACCTTCACCAGTAGCCTTTTTAAACTTTGTCAGTAGTTTTCTATACTCATAAGACCAAATGTTGCCCTTTATCTGTGCAAGCACTTTGTCATCTTTTTTTTCCACAAGGGTAAGATAAAAGTGCCCCTTTTGGTTTTCCTTTGCCTCTGATATCTCAGCAATAATCCAGTAAAGATTAGGCATGTTTTGTTTTATGACTTCTCTAACTATACCAAGAAATTCTGATAAAACTATGGGCTTATTGACCATCTTTGCCTCAAATTTCAATCTTAACTATTTTGTCGTTAGGAATCATTGATACAAAATGCTGGACAAGTCTGTCTAATTCATCTTTGTCGTAACCGGTAAAAGAGACCATTACCTTGTAGTCACTTTTGTCCATAGTAGGATATGAACCAATCTTTATATGTTTGTTGTTTGATACTAAATTGTTTAATATAGGGGCAATTACACTTTCGAAGTCATTTACATAAACCCTTTTTACAGTAGCAGAAAGTCCTTGACCTAATATTTTTTTTATGATGAGTATCTTTCTCTGAAGACACTTTGGTATCCCCGGCAAAATATAAATATTACGGAATATGATTAAGGGCAAGGCAATGTCTTTATCCGCTATCACCTCTGCGCCCTTAGGAATAAGAGACATCCTCTGTTGAATTTCTGATGGTTCTTTGCCAATTATTTTTCTGAGGTGCTCAATGAGGGTATTGTGTTTTACAGTTTCTACACCAAAGCCTTTTGATATTGCCTCTATTGTTACATCATCATGAGTAGGACCAATCCCCCCTGAGGTAAAAACCAAATCATACCTATCTGCAAAAACCCTTATCTCATGGGCTATCTCATCAATGTCATCACCAATAGTAAGGATTCTTTTGATTTCAACACCTGTATCTCTCAGGTTTTCAATAATAAAGGCAGAATTGGTATCTTTTACCATCCCTGAGAGTATTTCATCACCTATGATGATTATGCCTGATGTCTTAGTTTTCATTGGTAATATTGTAAATAATTTTTTGCTTCATTGTTTATCAATGTAGTTATATTACCACAGAAAGCTATGAGTTAAGAAAACAATCCAGTTTGATAAAAGATTTGTGGATTGTAGTTCAAAAACATCAAGGTTCTCCCTTAAAAAAAGGGATATAATAGACTCATAAACTCACTAATTCATTAATCACTGCTACTGAAATGAGCATAGCAAATTGCAAACTTCAAGACATAAGGCTCAGTATGGTTGAAAAAATAAATGCTAACTTGAATATAAAAAAACCCTTTAATCAAGGATAACTTGATTAAAGGGTTTTAGAAAAAGAAGAAGGGAAAAGATGAAGCTAAAACTTACCTTGCTCCTCTCCAAAGAGGCTGACAGGTGTTGCTATCTCTTAACTGGATGCTATCATTACCAATGGTCATGCTCATAAGCACTTTATAAGTAGAGGTTGTAATTGGTGCTATAACTGCCGTTACTGTCTCACCAAAATCAGGTCTTGCTACATTTTGCTTATTCCAATACCAATATGGACCCATGCCATATACGGCTACATCACCATTAGTTGTGTTGATAACTACACCATTACCAGGTATACCAAATCTTGTTACTACACCAGTAATAGTCTCTGGGGCGCCTGCACAAATGTTATAAACTGGGAGTGAACCAGTACAATTATTACCACAATTACCAAAATTACCATTATTACCAAAATTACCTGCCTGAGCTGAACCTACAGCAATTAATAAAATTACTACTAAGAGCAAATTTTTAAACATTTTGAAATCCTCCTTTTTTTGATTAATTAAAATTTAGTTTTACCTTCTTGCACCAAAACCAGTGCCGTCTTGTGGTCTCGGACGAGTGCCATCTCCATATCTACCAGTTCCAACATTTGGGCATGTGTCTGTTACTTGGCAGTCGCCTCTCTGTCCTTTACCTTGAAATTGTGAACAAGTGCCCGCACAAGAGCCATCTCTTAACATCTGACCTTTCCCTCTATTACCTGCATCGGCAATTGAATAAGTTAACAACATGCCTGCAATTGCAGCCGTTATTGATAAGGTCTTTAGTAAATTTGTCATTTCTTAATCACCTCCTTTTTACTTGTTTAATTAGCTTGAATTCATCACAATCTATGCCAAGTCTAAAAAAACAAGCAAATTCAATGAATATTATAATTTAAGGTGATTAAACAAACCTGCACGATGCAATAATTGCCTTTTTAAATGCAAAAATTGCCTTTCTAACTACTTAACTTCAAAACTCTTATTAGGTATTTCACCATACAATTCAGGTGCGTATAAGGCTTCAATCCTTGTCTCTGGGAGATTGAAATATCCTTCATTATTTAATCTTATAAGGATTGTGAATTACTTAACTCATCTCTGACAGGACTTAAAAATGCCCTTATCAGTGGGACTTTAAATTCCTCTACCCTGAATGTCCCAGAAATGATAGGTTGTGTATCCTTTCCCTTTTGGATACCTTTCGGTGAGACCTGATAATTACCAAGCTTGGCATTATTTGGGATGATCCATTCTGATACAATCCCTTGGGGTCAGGCAACGAGACTGAACCAAGTGAAACCATCTGACTGTTGAATTCTGCCCTTACCTGAGAAGGAGATTTAACATTACCTATGGGAGTAAAAGAGATAATCTCTGTTGAATTGGCACATAAAGGTGAGATAACCAACAATGTAATAGTCAAAAATTATTGAAAGATATGCCTCATAAAACATTACCTCTTTAATCTTGTATAAGGTAGTAACCCACCTTTAAGGATTAAATCCTTTTCCCTCTCATTGAGGTTGCCTGTTAATTCAATCTTAATACCCTTACTAAGTATCTCTGCAATAAAAAGTTGATTTGTCTTGATTGAATTTATCAGGTTGCTGATCTTGATTGTATCGCCTTGATTTATTTTTTCATAATCATGGGGGTTTTTAAATATAAGAGGCAAAATCCCGAAATTTATGAGGTTTGCCCTATGTATTCGTGCAAAGGACTTTGCTATGACTGCCTGTAATCCAAGGTACATTGGTGCAAGTGCTGCATGTTCACGAGATGAACCTTGCCCATAATTTTCTCCACCGACTACAATAACACCGCCTTTTGCCTCTTTTGCCCTTTTTGCAAAGGTCTCGTCAATGTTTTTAAAGACATATTCCGAGATGGCAGGCACATTTGACCTTAGAGGCAATATTTGTGAACCTGCAGGCATGATGTCATCAGTTGTAATATTATCACCTGTTTTCAATATAACCTCTGATAGTAATTCATCTTTGATTGGCTCTTTTATAGGGACTTCTTTTATGTTTGGTCCCCTGATAATCTCTACTTTGACATTCTTGGTTGGTGGAATTAACATACTGTCATTTATCAAAAAAGTATCAGGATTTTCTATTAAAGGAATCTCAATGTCACTATCTCTCGGGTCAATCATCTCACCCTTTATAGCCATAATGACACAGGCTACGGGGTTAGTTAGATAAACATCAGCATCCTTTGTCCCTGAGCGTCCTTTAAAATTGCGATTAAATGAGCGAACTGAAACCTGTCCCGAACCTGGTGATGCACCCATTCCAATACAAGGTCCACAAGAGGACTCAAGTATCCTTGCGCCTGCTGAAATCATCTCAGAAATCAAACCTTCTCTGGCAAGCATCTCATAAACCTGTCTTGAACCTGGATTAATCATGAGATTTACATTTGGTGAAACAGTCTTGCCCTTTAATATTAAGGCAACGGTCTTCATTGCCTGATAAGATGAATTGGTGCAACTGCCTATACATACTTGATGAACCTTTGTCCCTGCTAATTCTTTTATTGTTTTAACATTATCTGGGCTGTGAGGACAGGCAAGCATGCTCTCAAGGTTATCTAAATCAAGATGGATAATCTCGCTGTAAGACGCCCCTTCATCGGCAGACAGTTCAATCCAATCAGATTCCCTACCCTGTGCCTTTAAAAATTGTCTTGTAACCTCGTCACTTGGAAAGATTGAGGTTGTTGCACCTAATTCGGCGCCCATGTTAGTAATTGTTGCCCTATCAGTTACATTTAAAGACTTTACCCCATCACCGCCGTATTCAATTATCTTCCCAACACCACCCTTAACGGTAAGCATCTTAAGAAGTGTCAATATAACATCCATTGCAGTAAGATATGGTTTTCTGAGGGAGCCTTTAAAATTAACCTTTACTACCTTTGGCATATTAATCTCAAAACCTGCACCAGCCATGACAGTGGCAGCCTCAAGTCCACCAACACCTATTGCAATCATTCCTACACCACCTTGAGTTGGTGTGTGGCTGTCAGTGCCGAGGGCAATCTTTCCAGGTGAAGCAAATCTCTCAAGATGAACTTGATGACATATCCCATTACCAGGTCTTGAAAAGTAGGCACCAAATCTTTGTGCAGAGGTCTGAAGAAAAAGGTGGTCATCGGCATTCATAAAGTTTGTTTGGAGCATGTTATGGTCAACATAAGATACTGCAAGCGGCACCTGAACTTTATCAATACCTATTGCCTCAAACTCAAGCCAAGTCATAGTGCCAGTAGCATCTTGAGTATAAACCTGATCCACTGAAAGAGAAATTGGAGAGCCTTCTTTTAACTCGCCGACCAAGAGATGCCTTGAAAAAATCTTTTCTACTAAATTCATTGCCATGGTGATTAATACCTCCATTATATGTTTAATCAAATAGTGCTAATAACCTTTAAGTCATCTTAATCATTAAGGTTACAATAATACTCAAAAACAACTAATTACCACAAATAGATAAGCTTGTATCAGAAATGGTTGCAAACCTTCCCTTTTATCAAAAAGAATAAACTAAATAATTTCAAGCTTTTTTGGGCTGAATTTGAAATCTATTTTAAAAAGCTTCCTCAACAAAACGACGATAAAACTAAAAAGTAGCAGGCAAGATAGGAAGGGCTGGTGAAGGATTTTTATACGACACCTTATAAAAAAAAGTTTGTAGGGCTTTGTTATAAGGCATTGTTTTAAATGTATAAATCAAAATTATAAATAAAATTTGTCGATTATAAAAATCCTGAAACAGCCCTTCCTAAGCGCTATTT
>DUZI01000090.1 GCA_013349595.1 Nitrospirota bacterium | reverse complement strand
TTCCAGGTCCTTCATTTGATACATTTTTTAAAATTAAAACAGACATAACAAAAATGTACTCTCAATATGTATGCCAAATTGTGATTTATTAATAATCAATGAGTTAAAATGATGATAGAAACAATCTGCCTAATTAGCAAACAATTACCTGCTTAAATATTAAGCAAAATTATTTCTGGGACTTGTGATTATATGGATTAATTTATAACTATAAAATTATGTCATCTCTTTTATAAGACATTAATTCTTTGCAAGACGATTTTATCATCAATAAAAATTCTCTTTTTTGTTAAGACCTTCTTTTAACATTCACCAAAATATATAGTTAAAAACCTTAAAATAGCGCTTAGGAAGGGCTGTTTCAGGATTTTTATAATCGACAAATTTTATTTATAATTTTGATTTATACATTTAAAATAATGCCTTATGACAAAGCCCTACAAACTTTTTTTTATAAGGTGTCGTATAAAAATCCTTCACCAGCCCTTCCTATCTTACCTGCTGATTTTACTAAGCTTTTTAGTTCTATCGTCGATTTTGGGAGATATTGTTAAATAACACCAAAAATAGCGCTTAGGAAGGGCTGTTTCAGGATTTTTATAATCGACAAATTTTATTTATAATTTTGATTTATACTTTTAAAACAATGCCTTATGACAAAGCCCAAGGTGCTTTTTTTATAAGGTGTCGTATAAAAATTCCACACCAGCCCTTACTATCTTACTTGCTGATTTTACTAAGCTTTTTAGTTCTATCGCCGATTTTGGGTAAAAAATCTTACCATATATGTTTTATAATATAATGGACTACACCAAACGGAGGTTTCTTTAGAATGTTTTTTTCTTTGAAAATGAATCTTAAATCAAAGGCTGGTTTTACGCTAGTTGAATTACTTGTAGTAATGGTTATTATCGGATTACTTGCTGCACTTGTTGCCCCGCGTCTCTTTCCTAAGCTTGGAAAGGGCAAACAGGCTGCTGCGAAAGCACAGATTGAACTGATAGGTCAGGCATTAGATCATTATAGACTTGATACAGGCTCATATCCTACCAATGAACAAGGTTTAAATTCACTGGTAACAAATCCTGGTGTAGAGAAATGGCAAGGTCCTTATCTAAAAAAAGGATTGCCCCTTGACCCTTGGGGGAAAGCCTATATTTATCAATATCCTGGCACTCATGGAGACTATGATTTGTACTCTTACGGTAGAGATGGAAAACCCGGCGGTGATGACGAAGATGCCGATGTGTCAAGTTGGCAATAGGAGGGAAATATGCCAATATTTGAATATAAATGTTCTAAATGTAGTGAAGAATTTGAGAAATTAGTTTTTTCTAATACGGTTGTGAAATGCCCTAAGTGTGATACTGAAGATATAATAAAGAAATTCTCACTTTTTGGAATGAGTGGTGTCGAGAAACAAACTTCATCAAGCTGTTCTTCTTGTTCATCGGGGTCATGTAGCAGTTGTAAATAGGGAGGATATTATCACAATGTCAAAAGAGTTTACAGACATAGGTTTTTCCTTTGAAGATGAAATTATTGAAGAGATTAAAAAGCCAAGATTATACAGAGTCATTCTTCTTAATGATGATTACACTCCTATGGACTTTGTAGTATTCATTTTAGAAACAATCTTTGATAAAAGTAATCTTGAGGCAACTTCTATTATGTTAAATGTCCATAAAAAAGGAAGTGGTGTTGCTGGCATATACACAAGAGAAATTTCTGAAACTAAAGTCAAAGAGGTTCATGAAATTGCAAAAGCAAATAAATTCCCTCTTAGATGCACTATGGAGCCAGAATGATAAACAAAGACCTTGAATTAATAATTGAAGCAACTATTAAAACAGCTCAAAAAGAGAGAAGAGAATATCTAACTATTGAGCACCTCTTGCTTTCTCTATTACACAATGAAAGAGGAAAAGAAATCATTGTAAATTGTGGTGGAAATATTGAAAGGATGAAGACACGACTTAATGAGTTTATTGAAATAAATATAAAAAGAACTACTAATCAAATTGACAGCTTCCCAAAGATTACCTTAGGCTTTCAAAGAGTCTTACAAAAAGCAATCAATCATGTTAAGACTTCAAGTAAGACTGAGGCTGATGCAGGAGATATACTTGTATCAATTTTTCTTGAAGAGGATTCCTACGCAAGATATGTATTAGAAAGCGAAGGCATCACTAGGCTTGATATACTTAATTATATCTCTCATAACATTTCAAAGATTGATAGCGATAGCAACTTTTATGAACAGCAAAGAGAAGGCAAGGGTGGCAAACAAAATAGAAATGTACTTGATTTCTTCACTGTTAATCTAATCCAAAAAGCTTCAAAGGGCGAGATTGACCCTCTTATTAGGAGAAAGGCAGAAATTGAGAGGATGATCCAAGTATTATCAAGGAGAAGAAAAAACAACATCATCCTTACTGGTGAGCCAGGTGTTGGAAAGACTGCAATAGTAGAAGGTCTTGCCCTGAAAATCTATCAAGGTGATGTACCTTCAACCCTAAAAAATGTTGATATTTATTCACTTGATATGGGGGCACTACTTGCAGGAACTAAATATAGAGGAGATTTTGAGGCTCGACTCAAAGAAACTATAAAAAAACTGACAGAACTAAAAAATCCTCTTTTATTTATTGATGAAATACATACTATCGTAGGTGCAGGTGCATCAAGTAGTGGTACACTTGATGCCTCAAATATCCTTAAGCCTGTGTTGATGGAAGGAAAGATTAGATGTATCGGTGCAACTACTTATGAAGAATTTAGAAATCATTTTGATAAAGACAGGGCATTATCAAGGAGATTTCAACGACTTGATATTCAAGAACCTTCTGTAACTGAGACAATTGAGATAATTGAAGGGATAAAAAAATACTATGAAGACTTTCATGGTGTTACTTACACCTCTGAAGCAATCAAGAAATCTGCTGAATTATCTGCAAAATATATAAATGACAGACACCTTCCAGATAAAGCTATAGATGTTATTGACGAAGCAGGAGCTGTGTATAAGCTTTACAAAGAAAAGAGGTCATCAAATATCATTAGAGCCAAAGATATTGAAAAGATAGTTGCCTCTATTGCCAAAATACCTTCAAGACAAATCAGCAGTTCTGATAGTAAAAGACTTTGCTCCCTTGAGTCAGATTTAAACAAAAAGGTTTTTGGTCAACCTCAGGCAATATCTGCCCTTGTTAAATGTATATTTAGGGCAATGGCTGGACTGACTCAAGGAGATAAACCTATAGGTTCTTTCCTTTTCACTGGTCCTACAGGGGTTGGTAAGACTGAATTATGTAAACAACTTGCAGCGACATTAGGTATCAAGTTTATCCGTTTTGACATGAGTGAATATATGGAAAGACACACTGTCTCAAGGCTCATTGGTGCCCCCCCTGGCTACATAGGTTTTGATCAGGGTGGATTACTTACAGAAGCTATTAGGAAAACTCCTCATGCAGTACTATTGCTTGATGAAATAGAAAAGGCTCACTACGACATTTTTAATATATTGCTTCAAATCATGGATTATGGCACCCTTACTGATAATAATGGTAAAAAAGCTGATTTTAAAAATGTCATTATCATTATGACATCCAATGCTGGCACTGCAGAAAGCGCAAAGGGAATGTTAGGTTTTGGTGATAGGTCGAAAGATTCCTTATCAAAGTCAGATGAAGCAATAAGAAAAATATTTACACCTGAGTTTAGAAATCGTTTAGATGCAATCATCCATTTTTCTCCTCTTAGTAAGGAAATCATGCTATCAATAGTTGACAAGTTTATCAACGAGATTAGGGAAAAGGTAGTTGAAAAAAAGATTACAATTTTAGTCACCGAGGAAGCAAGGAATCTTCTTGCTGACAAGGGCTTCGATCCTGTCTATGGTGCAAGACCCTTATCAAGACTAATACAGGAGACTATTACAGAGAAACTTTCACAAGAGATATTATTTGGTTCTCTTGCAAAGGGCGGACAATTCATAGTATCTGTAAAGAACGGTGAGTTTTCGTATGGTTATTAAAATAATTTTGAAAAATCTGCAATTTGAAGCGTCATTTTTTTGATATTAAAAAGCATTGAAAGTCTGTTATGTCTTATCTCATCTCTTTTATCCATTACAAGCACCTTATCAAAAAAATCATTGATAGAAGTCTCTAAGGATGCAATCCTATCTATTGCATCAATGAATCTTTCATCATTTACTAGCCCTTCTATCTCTTTTTGTAATTGACTATAATTATCGTAAAGGATTCTTTCTTCTGTCTCAAAAAAAAGTGAATTATTAATTAATGGCTTGAAATCAGACTTCGGAGCAATATTATAAACTCTCTTCAGCCCCAACAAAAGACTGTTGTAGTAAGCTTTGTCCCTGAATGTCTTTAGTGCCTCTGCCCTAATTATTAAACTATATAGAGGGATTTTTGTTGAATAAAATAATAGGCTATTTATTATGTCTTGTGGATAGCCTGCGTTTTGCATGTAAAATTCAATTCTTTGTTCAAAAAATCTCAAAAGTTCTGCAAGAACCTGCTGTTTATTATGACAATTAGTCAGTGCATAATTGAAGAGTTCATAAGCACTAATTTTATATTTACCAGCAATAAGAATTTGCGCTATTGCATAGCAATTTCTTCTAAGTCCAAAGGGGTCTTCTGTGCTGCTAGGTATCTCTCCGATAGAAAAGAAAGATACTAAATTATCAGTCTTATCTGCCATACTTATCATACGCGCAGTCTCATTCTGCGGTAACAAATCATTTGCGTTGCGAGGTAGATATTGCTCTTTTAAGGCAGAAACTATTTCTGAATTATATGCTTCATGTCTTGCATAGTAACTACCCATCACACCTTGAAGTTCAGGAAATTCTCTAACTATACCTGTAATTAAATCAGCTTTACATAAAGATGCTGTAATCTTGACATGAGGGGTATTTTCTGGACATAGTCTTTCTGACAAAAAAGTAGCAATGTCTTCTATCCTTTTTGATTTATCATATAAAGAACCAAGTTTTTCATGATACACTACCTTCTTAAGCCCATCTATTCTGTCTTTCAGAGTTGTCTTTTTGTCATCATCATAATAAAACCTTGCATCTTCGAAACGTGCCTTGAGCACCTTTTGAGCACCCTTTATAACGGTCACTTTATTCTCAACTCTTGTATTACTTACAACAATAAAATGGTTTGAAAGTTTATTTTGTTTAGTTCTTAGAGCAAAATACTTTTGGTGATCTTTCATTACTATTATTAGTAATTCTTCAGGCAAGTCTAAATATTCTTCAGGAAAAGTTCCCAACATTGCTTGTGGGTATTCTACTAAATCAGTAACATGCTCAAGTAGCTCCATATCATGGACAAATATACAATTTACTGATTTAGCAAGGGCTTCAGAGGACTCAACAATAATAGACTTCCTCTCTTTTCTATCAACTATAACATAATTATTTCTAAGAAGATTTATATAAGTCCTTGTATCCTTTACTTCAAAAGCTGCTGGTGCAAGAAATCTATGCCCTCTTGTCATGTTGCTTGTCTTGATGCCTTCAAGCTCAAAGGAGAACTTTTTATTGTTGTAGATACATAAAATCCAATGAATTGGTCTTACAAATCTTAAATTACCATTACCCCATCTCATAGATTTCGGGAAATTTAGGGATTGGATTATTTTATTCAAAATCTCTGGGAGCAAATCAAAAATGGGCTTAGCCTCTTCCTTGATTATTGCTGTAATATATAGACCTTTGTTTTTCTCTTTTTTTAATATCTCATTGATACTGATGTTATTGTTCTTTAGAAAGACTTCACCTGCCCTTGTTAAATTGTCATTTTTGTCGAAAGCCACATGGACAGGCGGCCCCCAAACCTCTCTCTCCGAAACTCTCTGAATTTCAGCAATATCTGCAATAACTGAGAGTCTTCTCGGTGTGCCATAGGTATTTAATGACTTAAACTCCAAGCGATATTCTGAAAAAAACCTCTCTGCAAGTTCTTTAAGTCTGCTAATGCCTAAAGGGATAAATCTGGCTGGTATTTCTTCAGTGCCAATCTCAAATAATAATGTATGAAAAGTTTGATTAATCATCTATTTTTCAAAAGGGGAAAACCCATTTCTTCCCTTTGTTTAAGATAGGACTCTGCACAGATCTTTGCAAGGTATCTCACCCTTGAAATATATCCTGTCCTTTCCGTTACTGATATTACCCCCCTTGCATCAAGCAGATTAAAGGTATGAGAGCACTTTAAGCAATATTCATAGGATGGATGGACAAGCCCAATTTTATTGAGCCTTAATGATTCAGCTTCGAAGGCATCAAATTCTTTAAAAAGCAAATCTGTATTTGCCTCATCGAAGTTGAATCTTGAAAATTCTATCTCCTCAACCTTGTGAATATCACCATATTTGAGATCTTTATTCCACTTTAGCTCGAAGACATTGTCAATATCTTGTAGATACATAGCAATCCTTTCAAGCCCATAGGTTATTTCAAGAGAAACAGGCATTAGGTCAAAACCACCAACTTGTTGAAAATAGGTAAACTGTGTTATTTCCATTCCATCAAGCCATACCTCCCATCCCAATCCCCAAGCTCCGAGAGTTGGCGACTCCCAGTCATCCTCAACAAATCTTATGTCATGACTTAAGGGATCAATACCGAGATAACTTAGGCTTTCAAGATACAACTTCTGACTCTCAAGAGGCGAAGGTTTTATAATTACTTGATATTGATAATAATGTTGAAGCCTATTAGGATTTTCGCCATATCTGCCATCAGTAGGTCGCCTGCATGGTTCTACATAAGCAGTCTTCCAAGGTTCAGGACCTAACACTCTAAAAAAAGTTGCACTATGAAAAGTGCCTGCACCAACTTCTAAGTCATAAGGTTGTAAAAGAAGACAGTCCTTTTTTGACCAAAATTCATGGAGTTTTAAAATGAGATCTTGAAAAAACATTGATTTTGGAATTCTACTGAAAGACCTTTAATTTTGTCAAACAAAGGATGTGACCCAAAATCAGTGATAGAACTAAAAAGCTTAGCAAAATCAGCAAGTAAGATAGGAAGGGCTGTTGAAGGATTTTTATACGACACCTTATAAAAAAAAGTTCCTAGGGGGGGCTTTGTCATAAGGCATTGTTTTAAATGTATAAATCAAAATTATAAATAAAATCTGTCGATTATAAAAATCCTGAAACAGCCCTTACTAAGCGCTATTTTAAGGTTTCAGAAATAATCTTTTAATTTATTTTTTATTTAAGTTATAATTTTGTTTAAATAATTTTTTGAAGGAGACTGACTAATGCAGGTTATTTTAAAAGAAAATCTA
>DUZI01000089.1 GCA_013349595.1 Nitrospirota bacterium | reverse complement strand
TGAAAGAATTATCTTTGTGTCTGTGCTCATAAAAAAACCTCCTTGATTATGATTAATAGGACTGTTATATTAACAGAAAGGCTCTATCTTTTGTAAATTAATCAGCACACCCAAAATCGGCGATAGAACTAAAAAGCTTAATAAAATCAGCAAGTAAGATAGTAAGGGCTGGTGTGGAATTTTTATACGACACCATATAAAAAAAGTTCCTAGGGCTTTGTCATAAGGCATTGCATTATAATGAATAAAATCTGTCGATTATAAAAAGCCTGAAACAGCCCTTCCTAAGCGCTATTTTAAGGAGCACAGAAAAACCTAACTACAATGCCTTCATTGTGGCGAGGCTTTCTATATGAAAAGTCTGGGGGAAAAAGTCTATTAGCCTTATAGATTCAATATGATAAAATTTCTTTAATTTCCCAATGTCTCTTGCAAAGGTTGAAGGATCGCAGGACATATAAATAACCTCCTTTGCCTTGAGTTTTATTATATTTTCCATTGCCCTGTTTGTAATGCCTGTCCTTGGAGGGTTGATGATTAAGACATCAGGTCTCTTATCAATCTTAATATCCTCTACCCTTGAGTGGACAAAACGACAATTGTCAATCTTATTGATTTTTGCATTTATGAGGGCACTACGAAAGGCATTCTTATCTTCTTCATAGGCAATAACAGATTTCACATATTTTGATAAGGGCAGACAGAAGTTTCCAGAACCGGCATATAAATCAATTAAATCTTTACCCCTAAAATCCAATGTTTCAATAATTTGTTTTACAACGATATTGTTTAGTTTCCAATTTGTTTGGAAGAAACTAAAGGGTGATACCATGTATTGAAGATTAAGCAACTGAAGTTCAATATATTTATTATTTTTTAAGCTACTTGGCTTATAAGTCTCTTTTTTATTATCGAGCAAATAACTCTTAACAACCCCAGAGTTTGACTTTATGGATATAATTGTATCTAAAAAAGAGACTATCTCTATCTCTGCCTCTGTAATCTCCTTGGTTATCTCTTTGGCAAATTTTTTGCCATCTATAATCTCTTCTTTGACAATCAGACAGTCATCTATATCAACAATATCTCTCGTTTTAGCCCTATAAAAACCGATTTTGTCATTATTTTTTTTAAAGATAGCCTTAATTCTGTAGCGTATTGGGGTTCCAAAAATTGGTTCAGATAATTCAAAATCTAAATGGGCAATTCTGTTTAGACAATCTAATAGAATAGCCTCTTTTATTTCAATTTGTTTGTCATAGGCAATGTATTGATAATGACAACCGCCACAATTATTAAAAAAATTACAAAACGGTATTACTCTTGCTGAACATTGCTCAAGGACTTTTTTTGTTTCTGCAATGAGATAATTTTTTTTGTCCTCAACTACATCTACAAGGACTACTTCATCTGGTAGTGCACCTTTTATAAATACACTTTTGCCATCTAACAAAGATAAACAATAGCCTCTATAAAGAGGCTTTCCAGCCTTTAATGGAATAAGGTTATGCTCTGCTGCTACTATTGGTTACCCTTTTCAATGATTTGTTTGATTGTTGCCTTTAGAGATGATAGGTCTGATGATTTTACTACATAGGCATCTGATACCCAGACAGAAAAATCATCTCTGTAATCATAAGCGGTGAGCATAATAATAGGTATGTTAGGTTTTAATTCCTTCATCTGTCTTAAAACCCTTATGCCATCAATGTCAGGCATTAGGATATCAAGGGTTACAATGTCTGGATTCTCCTTTTCAAATAGTTCAAGGGCTTCCTTGCCAGAGTTTGCAGTAACAACAGTGTAACCCTCATCCTCAAGCTCAACCTTATAAAGTTTTAGGATATTCTTCTCATCATCAACTACTAATAGTTTCATTTCATTCCTCCTCATTATTTAAATAAATCTTAAATGTTGTGCCTTCTCCTAAAGTGCTTTGCACTTCTATCCTTCCACCGTTTTCTTCAATCACCCTTTTTGTAATTGCCAAGCCAAGTCCAGTGCCATTAGTCCTTGTGGTAAAGAAAGGATCGAAGATCCTTGGAATATCCTCTCTTCTTATTCCACAACCCGTATCGGATATTGAAATCACTGCCTCTTGTCTGATCTTAAAGTCTCCTAAACTGTCAAAGATTTGAATTGACCTCCTTTCTGCAAATATTTTAATGGTCCCCGAGGTAGTGAATTGATTGGCATTTGTTATGATATTGATTAAGGCCTCACGAAATCTCTCTTCATTGATAGATATGATAAAGTCGTGAGGGATTTCTTCGACAATTTCATTCTGTCTCTCCTGTAAGACTGGTTCCAGTAGGGTAATTATACTGTCAAACATCTCATTAAGATTGACCTTACTAAACTTAAGCCTTGTTGTTTTTACGAAACTCAGGGTATCGCTTAATATATTCTCTAATCGCTGAACCTCGTCAACAATTATCCTCGCGTAGTCCTTTTCTTCATCTGCTAGTCTCCTCTCAAGTCTTCTTGCAAAACCACCAATACTTAAAAGGGGGTTTCTTATCTCGTGGGCAACCTTTGCAGCAATCTCTCCAAGCGCTGCCATACGCTCATTTGCATCTGCCCTCTCCTTTAATTTTTTTAATTCAGTAATGTCTCTGACTATGTGAACATTCCCTAAAATGTTACCTGAACTATCAAGAATAGGTGAGCATGATAAAAGATAAGTATTGTCCGTAAAAGTATCTTCAACCTCTTCAATCAAAGGCTCACCAGATTTTTTTAGAAAATTTTTAAACCTTGTCTCACAAGATACAAAGGTATCGGAGAATATCTCAAAACTCTTCTTGCCAATAATCTCCTTTTTTGGTTTGCCAATCTTGTTTACTACTGCTTGATTGACACTTTTTATAATATAATCCGTGTCAGTCACATAGAGCATATCACTTATAGATTCAAAGATGTTTTCAAGTTCCTTTTCTGCCTGATAAACCCTTTCAAATAACCGAGCATTTTCAATAGCAGAGGCAATCTGACTGGTAAATCCACTTAAATATTCGATGTCATTGTCAGTAATCTGTCTCCTAGAAAAAAGGTTATCAACCCACAACACGCCAATAACCTTTTCTTGTGAGATTAAAGGTATTACCGCATATGATGTTGAACCTAAATGCTGTACCAAAGGAAAATTAGCATATTCATGAAGATGTGCATCTTGCACATTGTAAGCCTTCTTGTTTTTAACAGATAAGGCAAGAACTGTATTATCTGACAAAGGCAACTCTATGCTACAACATAGTTTGTCCATAAAGGAGTCTTTTCTTAGGGGGCCCTTTTCTATTTCTTCAATAAGATTGTTAAGGTTTTTGTTTTCCATTGATAAAGTTGACCAAATCCTCCATGCTTCTTCATGCCCTGAAGGACCCACCCCCATAACACCTTTTAATATGTTTTTATCTTCATCAAGTAAAAAAAGCATAGCCCTGTTGAAACCAAATCCATCTCCTGTGGTAACTGCCGTCAAAATCATCCTGATTAATCTTTCTAAATCCAGTGTGCTCCTCATAGCTGAACCAATAAAGATTAGGCGATTGAGCATATCATTCTTTTTCATCAATTCTCTTTCAGTCTTCTTTTTAATAGTAATATCTCGAGAAATATAGGATATACCAATTATCTTTTCATATAAATCTTTTATTGGCGCCATAGTTATGCTTACATCAATGATTGAACCATTCTTTGTTTTGTGAACAGTTTCAACATTTTTAATTGTCTCTCCTTTTTTTACTCTCTCTGTGTAAAGCCTTTCAATATCAAATAAAAAATCAGGCATCAATAAGTAAGATTTTCCTATGGCTTCATCTCTTGAGTATCCATAAGTATTTTCAGCACCATAATTCCACGATTTGATAACCCTATCAGTGTCCATAGTTATTATTGCGTCTGCAGTATTGTTAATTAAAGACTGCAAATAAATATTTAATTCCTGAGCCTTCAGTTTTTCTTTATTTGCTTCTTTTTCTTTTAATAAAGCCTTTTCATAAAGGCATAACTTTTTAATTACTATTGCAGCAATGGTGGTAAATCCTTCAAATAATTTGACATCGTTTTCATCAAAAGGTATAGCATTTCCCTGTTCATCAAGTTTGTCTATCACTGTAAAGGTTCCAAGACTTACAGAACCAGTCTTTAAGGGTGTGCATAAGGCATTGTTAAAATCCGTTATAGTTGATATATCGTCAGTTTTGTTGTAAATGATTGTCTTGTCTTGCATTACAGCCATTTCAGATAATCCATCTACAAAATCAATTGTTGATGTACTTTCAATGACATTATTGGATATTCCTATAGATGCTTTGACTCCGAGTTTGTTATTTTCCACTATCCTTATTATGCTTCCCCTTGCATTAAAAAGGAGTGTCGTCTCAACAGTTATGATACGCAATAATTCATCAAAGTCATCAACAAGCAAGATTGCCTTTGTAAGTTCGTAAATTCTTAAAGTCTTTTGTAGCTCTTTGATTTGTTCAGATTCCATTTTTCATGAAAAGTATATTTTAAATCTTGGCTTCACGCATAAATCTTGCTGCCTCTTCTGGCAAGGTAGGATTAATATAAAAACCAGACCCCCATTCAAAACCAGCCCTTTTTGTTAACCGAGGGAGTATCTCAATGTGCCAATGGTAGTAATCGTTTTGCTCATCCTTAAAAGGCGATGTATGTAACATAAAATTATAAGGTGGTGTATCAAGCACTTTATCTAGTTGTTTTAATGTCCTCTGTAATATCTCTGCCAGCTGAGTAAAGTTTTTATCTCTTGGAGAAAAACTTGATTCATGTCTCTTTGGCAAAACCCATGTTTCAAAGGGGTCTCTTGCTGCAAAGGGTGCAAGTGCAATATAGTAATCATTTTCACCAACTACCCTTTTGCCACTGTCAATCTCTTGATTGATAATATCACATATAAGGCATCTTTCCTTAGCATCATAATATCTCCTTGAGTTATCCATTTCCTCTTTAACCCTGTGGGGGACTATTGGCAAGGCAATGAGTTGACTATGTGTATGCTCAAGAGATGCCCCTGCAACTTCACCTTCATTCTTAAAAATTAGTGCATACTTAAGTCTGGCATCCTTCTTTAAATCAGATATCCTGAAGAAAAAAGCCCAAAGGGTATCTTCAACAAACTTAAGTGGTGCTGTAGAGAGCGATTGAAGATGATCCGGTGTCTCAATAATAACCTCATGGGCGCCAACTCCATTAATCATATCAAAGACACCCTCACCTTTTTTATTCAAATCCCCATGAATTTGTAGTGCAGGAAATTTATTAGCAACAACCCTCATGGTCCAACCTGGTGTGTTTGGTAGTGTATTGGCATTTCTAAAGGCAAGTATCTCTGGTGGTGTAGTGTGTTCATTACCAGGGCAAAAGGGACAAAATCCACCAGATTTCCTCTTTTGTGAAGGAGACAAAAAGTCTGATGGTCTTTTTCCCCTCTCTACAGATATGATAACCCATCTACCTGAGACAGGGTCTTTTCTTAATTCAGGCATTATAAAACCTCCTTATGGTGATTGAATGTAATAACTTCCTTAATCTACAATTATACCACTATGAAGATAACTTTTCATGTTGAGATTGTGAACAAACCCTTTGAAGACCCTGTTTTATTTGTAAAAGGCATACATTTAAAAAAGGCAATGCTCTTTGACCTTGGAAGTATTGAATCCCTTGATGTTACAAAAATCAACGATATCACAGAGATATTTGTAACACACATGCACATTGACCACTTTATAGGATTTGATACAGCCTTGAGGATTTTACTGAAAAGAGATATTCCCCTTTCAATCTTTGGTCCTGAAGGCATTATCAACTGTATTGAAGGCAAATTAAAAGGCTATACTTGGAACTTAATCAAATTCTATCCCTTGATAATAAAGGTATTTGAGATTAGTAAAGACCTTATTATGGAGGTTCACTTTAAGGCATCTGAGGAATTTAAACGATATGATTTTCCAAAAAGAAAATTTGTCAACCCCATTTTTAATGGAGATGGATACAATGTAAGCGCCCTTATATTAAGCCACCAGATACCAGTAATAGCCTATTGTTTAGAAGAAGACTTGCACATTAATATCAACAAAGCCCTTTTGACACAGATGGCTTTGCCTGTCGGTCCTTGGTTATCAGATTTAAAAAAGGCTATTAGAAATGAAGAGAGTGATGATTATAATTTTACTATTGACAACAAAAACTATAAACTTGCTGAATTAAGAGACCTTGTGATGATATCAAAGGGGCAGAAGATATGTTATGTAATGGATACATCTCCCACAGAAGAGAATTTTAATAAGCTAAAACCCTTCATCAAAGATGCTGAAATACTATTTTGTGAGGCATTTTTTAGTGACGACGAGCGAGAAAGGGCTATTTATAGAAATCACCTTACCGCAAAGATGGCAGGTAAGCTGGCAAGAGAGGCTGGGGTAAAGAGCCTTAAAGTAATGCACTTTTCACAAAAATATAAATCAAACCCTGATTTATTAATTGAAGAGGCAAATAGGGAATTTAAAATGGGGTGATTAGCTTTAACTTTGTCTATAAATTTTTAACCTGTACTTTTGCATCTCTTGAACTTTTTCAAGATACTTGACTTGTTTATATGAAAACCTATACAATGAGAACTATTCTCAATAAAGAAAGGGGGTGAGTTAATGATAGCAAGGCTATTTTTAGCGACTATCCTAATTTTTGTAAGCAATCAAGTTTTTGCTGAAGAGGTTACCTATCGTAAGCACATCAAGCCAATATTTGATGCTAAGTGTATTGCCTGTCATGGTCAAGATTCTGCGCCAGAGTATTACGCCTTTAAAGAAGAGCCAGACAAATGGATGTCTAAGGGCAAGGGTATGAGGATGGACACTTATAGTCACCTTATCTTCTACACTGCTTGGCCAGATACAGGTTCTATTATGAGAAGGCTTGATGACGGCAAGGTAGCTGGTAAAGAAGGTAATATGTATGTCTATCTTGGTTCAAATAACGAAGAGAGGCAAAAAAATCTTAAATTATTTAAAGATTGGGTAGGTAATTGGACTACAAAGAGATGGAAAGATATTACAAAAGAAGATATGGATAAAATCAAGGTTAAATACTAAGCCCAAAATCAGCGATAGAACTAAAAAGCTTAGTAAAATCAGCAAGTAAGATAGTAAGGGCTGGTGAAGGATTTTTATACGACACCTTATAAAAAAAGATTCTAGGGCTTTGTCATAAGGCATTGCATTATGAATAAAACAAAATTAAATAAAATCTGTCGATTATAAAAAGCCTGAAACAGCCCTTCCTATCGCTATTTTATGGGGCTGGTGTGGAATTTTTATACGACACCTTATAAAAAAAAGATTCTAGGGCTTTGTCATAAGGCATTGTTTTAAATGTATAAATCAAAATTA
>DUZI01000088.1 GCA_013349595.1 Nitrospirota bacterium | reverse complement strand
TATAAATAAAATTTGTCGATTATAAAAATCCTGAAACAGCCCTTCCTAAGCGCTATTTTTGGGTCCTGAACGAAAAAGACTTATCCTTATTGCTGGAACTCGGCAATAATTTACTTACATAAAAATATGGAGGCAAGTATGAAAAAAATTTTAATTTTAACTTTTTTATTGATCCTTCTTACAAACCGAGTTTATGGACAGATGTCAAAAGAGGCAACAGTAGATTGTCAGATTAATAAAACAGTATGTGTTCAGGAAATTGGCTATGATAAGATCAAGGTTACATTTGATATTATTCCCAAACCAGTTGAATTTATGAAGGAGCTTACCTATAAGATTACCCTAACCAAAAATGATAAACCCATTACAGATGCCAAGATAACTATGGACCTAACCATGCCAGGCATGTTTATGGGGACAAACAGACCTGTTATAAAACACATTGGCACTGGCGTCTATGAAGGTAAAGGCATTATCCCACGCTGTCCAAGCGGCAGAAAGATTTGGCGTGCTAATATAAAGATTGAAAGAAACGACACCTCCTCTATAGTTTCATTTACCTTTGAGGGCAAGTAGTGGAGTTTAGCCTTGTCCTTGCCTTTAGCACAGGGCTATTAGGTGGATTTGGTCACTGCATTGGCATGTGTGGACCCTTCGTTGCTGCTTACACAATGCACAGGTCTTATGATTTAAAAGAAGATTTGTTATCTTCCCTGTTGACGCACTGCCTTTTTAATATTGGTAGGGTTTCTACCTATACATTTATTGGTGCAATGATGGGTCTATCAGGTTCTTTTGTCAATAGTGCCGGCAAGATTGCAGGTATTCAAAATATTGCATCCCTTTTAGCAGGACTGATACTGATTATTTTAGGACTCGGTATTTCAGGGTTGACAAGAAAGATGCTCTTTTTTGAATCTTATAATTCTATGATTGTCAATGCAATAAAATTTGTCTTAAAAGATACATCAAGGCTCCGTTATATCCCCCTTGGGTTATTAATTGGTTTTTTACCTTGTGGTCTGTCGTATTCCATATTTATCTCCTCTGCAGGGACTGGCAGTATGTTACAAGGTATGACTATCTCACTTGTCTTTGGCATTGGCACTTCTATTTCTTTAATATTTTTTGGATATGTTTTTAATATCTTGGGTAACAAGATCAGGGGACTTTTGTACAGTCTTTCAGGTATTATCTTAATCATTATGGGTATTTACTTCATTTACAGAGGGGTTTTAGAAGGTGTTAAGGTGTGAACACTGTAAATTGCCAATTTATGAAAATGAAGCTATTTGGGGGGACTATGGCAGGGAAAGGCTTACCTTTTGTTGTCATGGTTGTAAGGGCGTCTATGAGATAATTCACAAAGAGGGATTGGAGAGTTTTTATGAGCAAAGAAAATGGGATGATTCAAATTATCCTCTTGGCAAAGCACTATTTAGGTCTGTTCAAGCAAACCAATTTGAAGAATTAGTAAAAGTAGAAAAAGATTCAATAAAATCAATCAATTTTTACATTGACAATATTCGTTGTGCCTCTTGTGTATGGCTTAATGAAAAGATACTCACAAAGACAAGGGGCATTAAATCAGCCCGCATTAATTATGCTACTTATAATGCCCATATAATTTGGGATGACTCTGAAATATCATTGCAGGACATACTAAATAAGATAGTTTCAATTGGTTATTGTCCAAAACCTTTTAAGGAGACAGAATCATTTAAATTACAAAAAGCAGAGGCAAAAGATTTATTGATTCGCTTTGGCACTGCTTGCTTTTTGTCTTCACAATTAATGGTATATTCAATCGCACTATATGCTGGATATTTTCAAGACATTGATGTAAATACCAAATTTGCCCTTGAGATTATAGCCCTTTTTCTAACAACCCCTATTGTCTTTTATTCAGGTCTGCCCTTTTTAAAAAACACCCTAAAGTCTCTGAGACATTTACACTTTAATATGGATACACTCATCAGTACTGGTGCAATGTCTGCATATGTATTTAGCATTTATCAACTCTTCATTGGTGGTAAGGTATATTTTGATGTTGCTTCAATGATAATCACACTCATTCTGCTTGGAAGATATATTGAGACAACGGCAAAGTCTCGTGCCTCTGAAGAGATATATCGTCTGTATGAATTATTACCCACAGAGGCGCGTATTGATGGTCAGGAGGACAGATTTATTCCTATCAAATCACTAACAAAAGGTCAAAAGATAAGAATCATCCCTGGTGAAAGAATACCTATTGATGCGATTGTAATAAATGGAGAGACTGAGACTGATGAATCCCTTATAAATGGCGAGAGTAAACCAGTTTTTAAAACGGTTGGAAGTATTGTCATCGGAGGGAGTATAAATTTAAATGGCTCTATCGTAGGAGAGGTTATCAATGATTTTGAAAACACCTTTTTATCAGGCATTGTTAATTCAATCATGGAGGCTCAAACAAGAAAGCCACATATACAAAATATAGCAGATAAGGTAGTTGCTTACTTTGTCCCTATAATTTTTATACTTGCCTTTATGACAGGTCTTTATCACTTTTTTAATGCACATACATTGGCTTATTCTCTAATGGTAGGCATTTCAGTGATAGTAATTGCCTGCCCCTGTAGTCTGGGTCTTGCTACACCCCTTGCAATCTTGATTGCAACAACAAAGGCTACAAAAATTGGGATTTTGATAAAAGGGGCAGATATTATTGAAAAGGTCAGGATGGTAAATACCGTTGTCTTTGATAAGACCGGGACCCTTACAGTAGGGAAACCTAAGATAAAGGAAATAATAATCCACAAAGTTGGTTATGATAAAGAATCAGTATTACTATTGTCTGCATCATTGGAGAGACATTCTGAGCATAGTATTGCAAAGGCAATTATTGAAGCTGCAAGGGGGATGAGCCTGCATACATTTGAAACAGTAGAGACAAAGCCTGGCAGGGGTATTAAGGGTATTTACGAAGGGGTTCATGTGCTGATAGGAAACAGGCTTTTTATGTCAGAAAATCAGATTTCCTTAACAGATATTTCAAGTGATATCTATAACTATGAAAAGGAAGGAAACACTCTGGTTTATGTGTCAAAAGGAGGGGAACTTATCGCCACTATTGTGATATCAGATAAGATTAGAGATGAGGCATTTGATGTTATCAGGGATTTAGATAAGGGAGGATTTCAAATATACATCTTGAGCGGTGATAATAGTGCTACTACCCTATCAGTGGCTTCAAGGCTTTGTGTTAAAAATGTTTATGCAGAGATGTTGCCAAATCAAAAACAAGAATTTATCAGAGATAGACAATCAAAAGTGGCAACGATTATGATGATTGGTGACGGAATTAATGATGCACCTTCACTAAAAGAGTCCTTTGTAGGCCTCTCAATGGCAAAAGGGACTGATGTAGCTATGGAAAGCGCAGACATAGTATTAACGAGAGAAGATTTAAGGCTTATCCCTATACTAATAAACCTTTCTTGTAAAACCTACAACATAATAAGGCAGAATATTTTTCTGGCGTTTATTTATAATATAGTTGCTGTGCCTGTGGCAATGGTTGGTCTTTTACACCCAATCATATCTGCCATTGCCATGGCATTAAGTTCCCTTTGTGTAGTTACAAACTCATTACGAATAAGGAATTAAAGACAATGTGGACTATAGCCTTTTTGATAGTGCTTACCTTAGTAATAGGTCTTGGCGCCTATTTTCTCTTTCTCTGGGCTGTCAAGGCAGGTCAATTTGATGATGTAGAAGGACCTAAATATAGGATGCTTGATGATGACTAATAAGGAATTCATGTTTATGCCAAGGGCAATTGTTCAGCACAATACAAAGATTTCAGATGTAATAAATTATTTAGAAAATTCATCTGAAAAGTGCATTCTTGTCATGAATAATGAAAAATTTGTTGGATTAATCACAAAACAGGAGTTACCTTTGGCAATACAGAATATTTATCACCCAAAATCAGCGACAGAACTAATGTACAGGATTGAGGGGGTCAGGTCTTGAATTTTGACATTAGACATTAATGGTTTTGCCTTACAGATAAGCTATGAGTTAATGTCAAAATTCAAGACCCTTCTAGTAGAAACAGCCCCTCCTAAGCGCTATTTTAAGGTCTTAAAAGTCAATTGAGTTTTTCTCTTTAAATAAATTAAACTTCACATCTTATGAAAAAACAACTTTTAATCTTTGACCTCGATGGCACTTTGGTTGATTCATCAGAAGATTTGTGCAATGCCATCAATTATGCAATTGAGCCGCTTTCCGTTAAACCAATAACCATTGATGATACAAAAAGACTTGTCGGTGAGGGCATATCAAAGCTTATAGATAAATTGATTAAAGAAAAAGGCATTGAATTTTCAGACAAAGATATACTTGAGAGGTTTCTGTCTTTTTACAATAATCACCTCCTTGACCATACAAAGCCTTACCCAGAGGTCATAGAAACACTGAATAGGCTAAATAACTTTAAAAAGGCTGTGGTTACCAACAAGAGGACTGATATGTCAAGGGAGATATTAAGGGGTCTATCTATGGAACATTTTTTTGAATTAATCGTTGGCAGCGATACAACAGGTTTTAAGAAACCCTCTGCAGTTCCTCTTTTATATGTATTAGATAAATTAAAAATATCGCCTGAAGATGCCATAATTATTGGCGACAGTATGTATGACATTGAGGCAGGCAAGGCTTCTAATATTTCTACTATCGCAGTTAGTTATGGATTTAGGCCTGCAGACACCCTAAAAGATGCAGATTTTATAATTGATAACTTTTCACACATTCTTAACATACTAAACATTAACCGAGATCCATCGATAAGTCTAAGTCTCTTTCGTTCAGGAGCGATGTGTTGACAGTTCTAATGCCCCTTTCGCTAAGGCCGCAAAACTCAACTACCACCCCAAAAAGTCTTGGGGACCCCGTTTCTTCGGGTACAAACACTTGCGGCTGTTTAAAGCTTCAGTTGCAAAGAACTGTTGCCAAAACATCGCTATTTACTTCAGAGCCCCATCCTTATCGCTGGATTTGGGATTAATTAAGTAGTCTCATTCAAAAGGCATCGACAAGGTGCTTTATTTCTAAATCCTTTTCATTTACTACAATGGTAATTACATCGAATCTAATCGGAACCTCCAGACCAAGTCTTTGCATATAATAAAGGGCTATATTTCTAATCTTTTTCATCTTGCTTGCTGTAACAGATTCTATGGGATTTTGACCAATTGCTGACTTGACCTCCACAAAGACAGTAATATCACCTTGTTTAGCGATAATGTCTGCTTCACCATAAGGCGTGGTATAGTTTGTCTTAACTATTGAATAACCTCTATTTTTTAACCAATCAATTGCAAGGGATTCAGATTTTCTACCTATTACCTTTGAGTTGTTCTGTTTGTTCATAATCCCTGATGGTTACTTTTTTTCCATAAAGCCTGTGTATAAGTGAAGGTAGTGATTGAATGTCTTTTATATCTTTTTGGCATAAAACCTTGATTTGTTCTCTTATTAATGAATGGCTTTCCCACAGACCTGATAAATTAATAGCCAGTAATTTAAAGATTGACTCGCCCTTAAAATCCCAATCAGTAAGCAATATGACAGAATCATAATTTTCATTTATAAATTCACAAAAATCATATATGCCTTTGCCATTATTTATAGATATAATCTCGCCTTCAAGCCCAATCTTTCTCAGGGCTTCTTTGTCTTTTTTGCCTTCAACTATTATAGGAGAGTTTTTATTATTGCAATAAAGCTCATATAGGATTTCCATAATCCTATTAGCCCTTTCAAGCTCTTCAAAGGTGGGATTATACATTGTATGGATTAATAATCTGATTGTCTTTCTTTAGTCTTAACAATATAACCAAAGTACTTCTTAAAGTCTTCAGGTTTCATAAATACAGTCTGTGCTAATCTAATAAGGGCATCACCCTCAAGGTCTTCGGGTTGTAATCTTATCATATATTTAGTTGCAGATTCATAAATTTCAGAACTAATATCAACCCTCCTTATCTTGACCTTACCTGTTGAATAGTCAATAATGTCAACAAAAGGTATAGCCCTCAGTCTGCCTTCATATTGCGTAATTACAGCACCAGTCCCACCTCTAAGCAAATACCTTATTGCACCATAGCCAAGGTCTCTTGTATATTCCACATCGTAAGGAATTGGATCAGCTGCCCTTAACTCATAACCAATACTCTTGTCAACAATAGTAACATTAATTCCCATGGTCTCAAGTGTCTTTTTTACATAATTTTTTAAAATCCTACCAAGTTGTATCTCTGAAAGTCTTATCCTGCCTGTCTCATCCTTTTCAAGTTGTTCAAGAGACTTTAATTCTTCCATATCAAACTTTTCTGAAATCCCTTCTGCAAGTATTACCACACCATGATCTCTACCCATTGAAAGTCTCTTGATTATTGAAGCAGTAACAATATCACTAATCTTTTTGATAGATATTTTATCATTTCCAAATTCCTCTGGAATAAGTGTAAGTGTTGCACCTGCAGCATTACCAATACCTAAGGCAAGATGTCCAGCGTGCCTACCCATTGTAGTGATAAAATACCAGCGACCAGTAGTCTTTGCATCTTCCATTATATTTTTTACAATCTCTACGCCCCAATGTCTTGCAGTCTGATAACCAAAGGTAGAAACACCACCAGGCAAAGGAATATCGTTATCAATTGTCTTGGGGACATGGACAACACTTATAGACCCCCTTGTCTCACGATCTATCCAATTTGCCATAAAGAGAGTCCCATCGCCACCAACAGTAATGAGATACCTGATTCCAAATTGTTTTAACATATTCATTAACACAGGGAACTTCTCCTTTACCCTATCTGGATATTCCCTTGATGTTCTGAGAATCGAACCGCCTTGAGAATGTATCCTTGAGACATCCTCAATGGTCAACGGTTCAATACAAGAATCATTTCCATCAAAGAGACTTTTAAATCCACCTTTTATACCAACAACCTTTTTGCCACAATTAACTGCTTCAATAACAGCAGCAGATATAACCCCATTAATACCTGGGGCAGGACCTCCACCTACAATGATGCCAACAAGTTCATTTCCTTCAGTCATTTCATGTGCTCCTTTCAGCTTATCGTTAAAGGCAATCTATTATACAATCATATATGCTTGCTGTAAATATGATTGTCCCAAAATCGGCGATAGAAGTAAAAAGCTTAGTAAAATCAGCAAGTAAGATAGGAAGGGCTGTTGAAGGATTTTTATACGACACCTTATAAAAAAAGTTCCTTGGGCTTTGTCATAAGGTATTGTTTTAAATGTATAAATCAAAATTATAAATAAAATCTGTCGATTATAAAAATCCTGAAACAGCCCTTCCTAAGCGCTATTATAAGGGGCTGGTGAAGGATTATTACACGACAAAGTTCCGTAGGGCTTTGTCCCCCAAAATCGGCGATAGAACTAAAAAGTTAAG
>DUZI01000087.1 GCA_013349595.1 Nitrospirota bacterium | reverse complement strand
TGAGTATTTTGACCCCTTTAGTTTTCAAATGGATTATAAGATGTTTTCTGTTAAGATTTACAAGGGGAAGACAAAGCAAAGACAAGCAGAGGCAAAGATTATAGCATAGGTAAGAAAATGAAAAAGAGACTTAAAGATTTTTAGATTTGGGGATTTCCTTCTTATTAAAGGGGGTTAAGGGTAACAAAGTTATTGAGTAAGTAATTTTTACAATACCCTTAATCCCTCTTTTTTAAGGGGGAACTAAATTGATCAGCCAATTACCTTTTTTTAAGTGGGGACTACTAAAAGGCCCCTTTTAAGCAAGGGTAAGGGGCTAAAAAGATAATGAATAGAAGAACCTTTATAAAATATAGTTTTTTAGCCTTATCTACCTTTTATGGGATTAATTTACTCGCAAATGAACAAGGGGCTGAATTATCCCCGCTACCATCAATCCCTGTAGGCGGAATTATTAGACCACCTGGTGCAATCACTGACAAAATTTTAAGGGCAAAGTGCATTAGTTGTGGTGTATGTGTAAATGTGTGTCATCTGATGAAGTATGATTCAATTGTAATTGCAGGGATTGATGACTTTAATCAATTAGGGACACCCATAATAAAAGATATGAGGGATTACCCTTGTGCCCTCTGCATGGAGTGTCCTCGTCATTGTCCGACAGGTGCCTTACAGCAGGTCGAAAAGGAAAATGTCAAGATGGGTATGGCACTAATAGACTTTTCACTTTGCTTTGGATACAATGGCGATGTTTGCCTAAGTTGTAGTAAGGCATGCCCTTTAGGTGCAAGTGTCTTTGAATTTTATAACAGTAATTGGGGTAATCAACCTTATATAAATGAAAAGTGTGTTGGCTGTGGTTTATGTGTAAAATACTGCCCGCTTGGTGGCTCAGCCATAAAGGTGGTTACAATAGGTCAATATAGAAAGATAAGACAAGGTTATATCTCAGGTTTTAAAGAAATCCTTGCGATGACTGAAGAACAAAGATATAACCTTGTATATAACAACAACCTCCCTCAAATCATGGCAAGAGGGAGATTAATAGAAAGGGAATATAGATAAAAAAGTGCCCATAGATAAAATAAGAAAGATTGTCCTCATGGCAATCCTTTTTCTTTTTACCCTTCAATTTTTTGGTATTAAATTCCTGTCAGGTAGTCTTACAGGCTCTTTATTGCTGTGGGATATATCATTAATAGATATCTTTGCCTATCTTGAAAGTCTCTTTGCATCAAAAGAGCTAACCACAAAGGCACTTTATGCACTTATTCCTATTTTTTTATTGTATTTAATCATAGGCAGGGCTTTTTGTGGTTGGGTCTGCCCAATGGATGTATTTTTTAATTTGCTTTCAAAAAAAAAGTTTAATGATGAGAAGAAAATAATAAATAATCAAAGAGAAAGGTTACTGAAAAAAATTGGTTATGGTATTGCTATCTTCTTATTGATTCAATCTGCTGTCATAGAAATCCCCATTTTTACAAATTATATGTCTCATCTGACAAACTTCTTCAGGGCTTTAACTGCAGGTGTTTTTTCTTTGTTATCATTACCTTTTGAAAAATCTCTCTTGATTTATTCATTATCAGCAATATTGTTTCTCCTTATTTTAGAACTCATCTATCCAAGGCTTTGGTGTAAGTCTTTGTGTCCTATTGGGAAGACCTATGGCTTATTTAACAAGATAAGTCTCTTAAGACTTTCAATTGTCAAGGATACTTGCATTCAATGTGGATCCTGTAATGAGAGTTGTTATATGGATATAGACATTGCATCAAATACTGACAAGGCTTTCTTAAGAGATAGTAATTGTATTCTTTGTGGCAGGTGCGTTGATGCATGTGATAAAAAAGCTAAGACACTTAGCCTTAAATTTAGGAGGTAAGATGATATTTGCAAGTGGATATGTTGAATTAGATTCAGTAGATAATCATGAGATTGTCAAGAAAGAGTTAGAATTTAGAGGAATAACAGTAACTGCCTTTGAGGGCGACAGGATGACCTTTCTTATAGAAAAAGAGACCTCCTCAGAGGTCAAGGTAGATATTGAATCAATAAAAAATATCACTGGGATTAGGAATGTCTATCTTGCTTATTTTAGCCTTGAGGGCAGTGATACAGAATAGTCTAATTAGTTACTTTTAAGCAAGTAAATCTGTTGCCTTATCGGTGAGTTCCCAAGGCAAGCCAATGTCCATTCTCCCTACATGTCCGTAAACTGCAAGTTTTCTGTAAAAACCACCTTTAAGTAAAGAGGGCTGATAACGTAAGTTGAAGTTTTTCAAGATTCCAACTGGACGAAAATCAATGTTTCTTTCAAGTAATTTTGAGAGTTCTTCATCATTAATCTTTCCTGTCCCAAATGACTCTACTTGAATACTTACAGGTCTTGATTGTCCAATGGAGTAACTTAATTGAACCTCACACTCCTCAGCTAAACCAGAAGATACAATATTTTTAGCTGCATATCTTGCCGCATAAGCTCCAGTCCTATCAATCCTCATAGGATCTTTTCCACTCAGGGCTGAGCCGCTATGTCTTGAGTATTCACCATAAGTATCTATAGCATTCTTTCTGCCCGTGAGTCCTGAGTGAACAGATGGACCACCTATCAAGAAGGCACCTTCAGGATTTATAAAAATCAATGTTTTATCATCAGGTTTTATTGATTCATCTATAAAAATAGGTTTTACAATCTCATCCATAATATCATCACGCAATTTATTAATACTTGGATAATTTTGCTCTTCCTGACTTGCAAGGACAGTGATACTTTGGATACGATAGGGTTTTCTATTTTTGTATTCTACCGCAACCTGTGTCTTACCGTCAGGGGCAAGGTAGGGCAGTTTTTTTTGAAATCTTACAGACGCAAGCCTCCTTGAGAGCTTGTGGGCAAGCCATATAGGTAGTGGCATAAAGGCAGGTGTTTGTTTACAGGCATAACCAAAGACTGTAACCTGATTTTTTGCAGGAACATATTCAATTTCTTCATCTGTCATTTTCCTTTCGTCAAACCTCTGTTTTTCATCAAAGGGTAATTCTTTAATGCTTGTAATGATACTGCAAGTATTGCCATTAAAAGAAGATTGATTATAGCCTGCTTGAGTGATTACCTTACGTGCTAATGAGGAAAAATCAATACTTGATATTGAAGCAAACCTTGCAGCTATAAAAACAATTGATGTTGATACTCCACACTCTGCAATCACCTTAGCCATAGGATCTTTTTGCAAAAAAGAATCTACAATGGCATCACTAATAGTATCGCATAATTTATCAGGATGTCCCTCTGTTACTGATTCTGATGTGAATATATAGTCACTTTTCATTTTGCCTCCCTATTTAGTTGATTCATTTATCAAAAATGGAATAATTGCACTTCCTCCTATTATAAGCCCATCAATAGGATTTATTAAACCAATTCCTAAGAGACTTCTCAATGCCGGAACAAATAAGGCAAGACCTTGCATTGTAAATGAGATTAACAAAGAACCTGTAAGATATTTATTATTAGGCAAAGAATAACTTTCAAAGATATTGTGCTTTTCAGACCTGCACGATAGAGAATGAATCAGTTGCCCCATGGTCAGACTCATAAAGGCAATAGTGCTTGCATTTTGACCTTGACCATATCTTGCAATCCCATACCCATAAGCTGATAAAGCCCCTGCAGACAACATGGCTGATTCAAAGGTTACCCTTTTTAAGTCTTGATTAGTAACGATGGGTTTTTTAGGATCTCTTGGGGGAATGTTCATTATATCAGGTTCAGGTGGTTCAAGTGCGAGGGCAAGACCAGGTGCAATATCAGAGATAAGGTTTATCCACAGTAGCTGGATTGGTGTAAGTGGTTGTCCAATATTTAGTGCAATACCACTAAACATAACCATTATTTCGCTAAGATTTGTTGATAGTAAAAAGTGGACAGACTTCCTTATATTGTTATAAATAGTCCTACCTTGACTGATTGCCACAATCATTGTCTCAAGATTGTCATCTTCTAATATGACATCTGCAACCTCCCTTGCAACATCTGTCCCTGTGTGTCCCATTGCAATACCTATGTCTGCAGTTTTTAAGGCAGGTCCATCGTTAATACCATCTCCTGTCATAGCTACTACTTTGCCTGTGCTTTGTAAGGCTTGAACAATTTGGAGTTTGTGAGCAGGGCTTACCCTTGAAAAAACATTGACATTTTCAAAAAGTGCCCTCATGACTTCTTTATCAAGATTCATAAAGTTAGAAGAATCTATAATCTCAAGTTGCCTATCATGACTTAGATTAAGTTCCTTTGCAATGGCATAGGCTGTAAGGCTTTGATCCCCTGTAATCATCACTGTATCGATACCAGCATTATGGAATTTACTGATAAGTTCTTTTGTGCCTGTCCTTATTGGGTCTGTCATACCAATGAGACCAAGCCAGACATATCCTTCTTTTACTACCGTTATATCTTCATCTTCAAGGTAATTTATTGCAACACCAAGAAGCCTTAGTGCCTCTGATGCCATGATGTCATTTTGATTTTCAATCTTTATCCTGTCTTCATCGGTAAGTGCCTTCTTGATATTGTCAACAATATGACAATCGCATAAGGAGAGGACTTCACGAGGACTACCTTTTATGGCAATTATTCTTTTTTTGGTTGTTGTTTCATGGATTGAGGTCATATAATTTTTATTTTCAGACCTGTGAGTAATACTAATCATTGGATGTCTTCTTCGAAGCTCATTTACATCAATCCCTACTGATATGGCAGTTTGTAAAAGTGCATTCTCTGTTGGTGAGCCATTAAGGACATAGCCATTACCATTTTCTGTTATTATTGATTCATTACAAAGGACACAAACATATAGCATCCTTAATATCTCTTCATAGTTGTAAGGATTGATATTTTCGTCACTACAAAAAAATAATCCATCGTTTACATTAATCCTCTGCATCCCTGCAAAGATACTGACAACGGTCATTTTATTAAGTGTTACCGTGCCTGTCTTATCAAGACAAATAGTTTGCACAGAGCCTAATGTCTCAACTGCATTGAGATGTCTCATAAGGACATTGTGTCTTCTCATATTTCTTATACCAAGCGCAAGGGTTGTAGTAGCAACTGTGGGAAGACCTTCAGGTATTGCTGCAATCGCAAGAGATATGGCAGTCTTTAGCATCTCAATTAATCCATATCCTCTTAACAAGCCCATCAAAAAGACAAGCCCGCATATGCCACCACATATTAACACAAGTTGATTGCCAAGATAATTAAGTTGCCTTTCCATTGGGGTTTCTGGTGGTTTGGCTTGACCAGCAAGGATTTGAATCTTACCAATTTCGGTATATTTACCAGTATTTGTAACAATTGCTAATCCTTGCCCGCCTGTGACAAGAGTGCCCATATAAACAAGATTTGTCCTCTCTGCAATGGGGATGTTTTTTGTATCATTGGAAATTGCAATTACATCAGTGACTTTATGGACAGGCATGCTCTCGCCTGTTAGGGCAGATTCATCAACGGTAAGATGATTTGCCTCTATAAGTCTTGCATCTGCGGAAATATAACTCCCCGGTCTCAAAACCAATATATCACCAGGTACAATATCATCTGCCGATGTTTCTATAATTTTTGATGACCTTAGGACATGACACGATGGTCTTACAAGGCTTTTAAGAGAGTATATTGTTTTTTCTGACTGACTCTCTGTTATATAACCAATTGTAGTGTTTATTGCTACAACACCTAAGATTACAAGTGCGTCACTAATGCCACCAGTGAGGGCTGACACTGCTGATGCCATGGCAAGTAATATCATGGGGAGTGAATTTAACTGATCCCAAAGGATGCTTAAACCAGAACGAGGGACTGCCTCTGGTAATACATTTGGACCAAATCTCTTAAGATTCTCTTGAACTTGTTTTTGATTAAGCCCAGTTGAAGGTGATGAGGAAAAAAATTTTATAACTTCCCTTGAATCTCTTAGATACCAGTCTTCTGATGGTTGAATCTCTGCCTTTTCTATCTCAAGCCGAAGTCTTTGCCTGCTTTTGATTTTTTTCTTTAAAAGCTTCGAATTAGAATTACTCTTTGCTAAAGTAATACCATTATTTGATTTGATAGCCTTATTTATTGAATGATTTATTGAGCTTTTTACGTATTCATCTATAATATCTTGAATAGTCTTTTGGATAGATGTGGGATTTATATCTATGTTATGAATGATTAATATACTGCTTGTGTAGGTATTAATTGAGCTTTCTTTGATGAATGAAAGATTAGAAAGTCTTTTTTGTAAAAACTCTTTAAGGGGCTCACATCTGTAGAGCCCCTTATATTTGTAACGAATCCTGCCTTTTACTGCAGAATGAACAACCTGTAACAAAAAGAACTATGCCTCTTTTCTTGATCTTTTTGTGGTAATTTCAACGGGTTTTTCAGTGGATTCAGTAGTTTGGGTATCATCTGTAGCCCTTGGTTTTGGTAATGCTGTGCCTGCAACTTCTTTTACGCCCTCAACAACGCCAACGAGCATGTCCTTGACAGATTTAAGGGCAGTATTGCCAATAGTGGCAGCGGCATCAACTGCACCAGTTACTGCAACCTTGGCTGCCTCTTCTGCATTGCCTCCTACTTCTTTAACTGCCTCAATAACTCCATCAACTGCCCTTCTTGCAACGAGTGCAACATCTGCACCTATCTCAGAGGCACCCTTTACTGCGCCTTTAACAGTTTGCGTTGTAGCAGCCATAATATCACCACCTACATCAGCAACTCCCATTACAACACCCTTTGCTACACTTTTTGTGCTGAGTATTAGCCCTGTGCCAACCTCTTCAGTGGCTTGAATTGTGCCTTTGACTACATCCTTGACAACCTTGATGGTCTCTTCTGCAACATAGCCCGTTGCATTAACGGCATTAGATACGGTGTTCTTTGCAAGGCTGACAATCTCAGCCTCAATCTCATTAATACCTTTTAAGCTTTTAATAACACCTTCTTTTACAGCCAAGCCAGTCTTACCGATAACATCAGAGTTTTTTGTTAACTCTTCATTTGTGTCATGATGTGACATACCCATTCCCTCCTTTTTAATTTAATTAGTTAAGACTTGTCTGTTGATTTCAAAAATACATTCATGGCATACCAGAAGGCTGTGTACCAAGCTGGAGCTGTGAAGTTGCCCCTCTGTATTTGATATATACCCATACCGAGAAGACCGAGAAAGGCAGCATCTGCCAGATTTAATTCACCAGCAGTTAAAGTCTTTATTTTTTTGTCTATTTCATTATAGGCACCCTTGAAAGAGCCATGAATTCTTCTTGTAGAAATATTTTTTTCAACGATGTGAAATAACTTTTGTTCTTTCATCAATCTTATGATGCTGTCACTACTTTCATTCGAATAAATAATTATGCTTCCCGTTGTCGGATTAATCTCTATTTTTTGTATCTCTTTTATCCCGACTAAAGAATCCATGACCTTGTCGAAAAATGATTTGTTACCTTTTTTTGAATCAATTTTTAATCTTATGCGTCCTGGTATGTTATGAACGACTAATGCCTCGATCATA
>DUZI01000086.1 GCA_013349595.1 Nitrospirota bacterium | reverse complement strand
CGAGGAAATTCAAGAGGTGCAGGAACTTAAAAATGCAAAATTAGAGACCTTAAAGAAATATGAAAAGACCATTTCAGAGATACCTGTATTAGAGGAAAGGTTAGAGGAGTTGACTGAGAAGAGAAAAAAATTGTCACAATTTTTGGTAGAGGGACAAACTCACTCAGTTGCTTCTTCTGCACTTCAGGATACAGTCAAAAATATAGTATCTTCAAGGGGAGCAACTGTACAGGGACAGAGGATAGAAAAGGCAAGTGAATTAGGTAGGTTTAAATTAATAGCTGTTAATACTAACTTTCAGACAAATGATGTAAAGATGCTGCTTGACATACTTTATGCCATACAATTAAATAAACCTGCTATCTCTATAAAAGAGATTGATGTTCGTCTTATAAACTTTAAAGAGCCCCGACAGTTATTGTTGTCATTAACTACTGGAGGGCTTACTGAGGCTAAGTGAAAAGGCTTATTCTTCATTTCAATCTCTTAAATCTCATCTTGTTAGCTATTATTGTCATATTTGCCTATTATGTTTATTTTGACATTTATCTTCTTGGTTCTATGAGTGAGTCTCAGATAGAACAACTTGTTGCTGTTAAGCAGGAAGAAGATAATGATTATGAGGAGGAAGAAGATGAAGAAGAGATAAAGATAGAGACAACTCCATTAGATTACAGCATCATAGCAGATAAAAATCTCTTCCACCCAGAAAGGAAGATACCTCCAGAAAAGAAACAAAAAGTAGAGCTCCCAAAGCCTGAGTTTGTTCTCTATGGCACGGTCATCACGGACAATATGAAGATTGCCTATGTTGAAGACTCAAAGGCAGTGAAGACAACTGCTGGGAGGGGTAAGCGTCAGATACCTGTCAAAATAGGTCAATCAATCAGTGGTTTTATATTAAAAGACATTACTCAGGATAGTGCAGTTTTTACGAGAGGAGAGGAGACAATAGTGGTCAATGTATTAACTAAAAAGAAGAGAACCGATTCATCTCAGCCTGCAGTAGATAAAAGAACACCAAGCATAGAACCGCCACAAAGGAGATAATAAAAGATGAAAATAGATATTATTGGCGGAGGTATATCAGGATTGTCACTTGCCTATATGTTATTAGCAAAGGCTAATAACCATACAATAAATTTATATGAAAGTGATGAAAAGGTAGGGGGCAAGATATGGACTGAAAGATCTGAAGGTTTTGTGACTGAGGCAGGTGTTAATGGTTTTCTTGATAACAGGCCTGCAACTTTGACTTTATCTAAGGAACTGAATCTTCAACCAATCAGAAGCAATGATAATGCAAGGAAAAGATTTATCTGTCTTGATGGTAAGTTAAAGGAAATACCCGAAAAACCACTTTCTTTTATGTTCTCTGATTTTTTATCCATTTCAGGTAGGATTAACATGGTCTTGGAATACTTTAGACCACCCAATGTAAAGGAAGATGAATCGATGGAATCCTTTGCAGTGAGGAGGGTTGGGAGGGAGTTTTTTGAAAAGCTACTTGACCCAATGGCTTCAGGAGTATATGCAGGTGATCCAGCAAAATTGAGCATTAGAAGTTGTTTTGCAAAGGTTTATGAACTTGAAAAGAATTACGGTGGCTTGATTAAAGGATTTTTGAACATTGCCAAAGAAAAGAAAAAGCTTGGACAAAAGACCGAGGCAGGTCCTGGTGGTACACTTCATTCCTTTGATAGAGGGATGTATTCTTTGATTGAGGTTTTAAGGCAAATACTCGGAGAAAGGGTCTTTACAAACAAAAAGGCAGTGTCAGTTGAAAAGAAATCAGAATCTTATATTGTAAATTTTGATGATGGTTCAATGAGTGAGTCAGATGTCTTAATTTTGGCAGTCCCTGCTCACAATGCCTCAATTCTTTTAAAAGACCTTGATAAAGGACTATCAGATTATTTAAATCAAATTCAATATCCACCCCTTACTGTAGTCAGTCTTGGCTTTAAGAATAGAGACTTCTCAGGTATTGATTTAAATGCCTTTGGATTTCTTGTACCTGCGAGGGAAAGTAGAAAGATACTTGGAACACTATTTGACACAAGCATTTTTCCAAATAGGGCGCCAGAGGGATATACACTTTTAAGAACTATGGTTGGAGGGGCAAGATTCAAGGAATTTGCTTTGCTTGAGGAAGATAAATTAAGAGAGGTTGTGCTTTCAGAATTAAGAGATTTGATTAGTTTGAGGGCTGATCCTCATTATGTAAGGATTTTTAGATGGCAAAAGGCTATACCACAATATAATGTGGGACATCATCTCTTACTTGAAAATATAGATAGGCTGCTAACTCAACATAAAGGTTTATTCCTTACCGGAAATGCATATAGGGGTGTAGCTGTCAATGATTGCATAGCCAATAGTGAAAAATTAGCATCACAAATTATAAGGGATTTCTGAGTGTCTTTTAAAAATGTAATAGGACATACAAGGGAGACAAAAATATTACAAGGTATCATACAGAGAAATAGGATACCTTCATCATTTTTGTTTACAGGAGTAGATGGTATTGGCAAAAGTTTGATTGCAAGGAATTTTGTAAAGGTAATAAATTGTCTTGATCCAAAAGAAAATGATTGTTGTGATAGATGTAGTTCCTGTAAAAAGATTGATGCACTCAAGCACTTTGATATTTACACTGTGGAAAATACGGAACAAGACATAAAAATAGACAAAATAAGGGAAATAGAATGTTTCGCAGCTACCATGCCTTTAGAGGCTAAGATGAAATTTATTGTCATTGACAATGCAGATAGGATGAACCCTAACGCCCAAAATGCCTTTTTAAAGACCCTTGAAGAACCGCCAAAACATTGTATAATTATTTTAATAACATCCTCCCCTGATTTGCTCCTTGATACTATCAAATCAAGATGTTTTCAATTAAGATTTAAACCATTATCAATGGCTGAAAGCCTTAGCATTACAAGACAATATGGGATTAAGCAAAACTTTAATCTCTTCATCGGTATGCCTGGCAGGATTATATCAAATGACACTATGGATATAATTAGCTTTTTCAGTTCTATCTTAGATGATATGTATAAAGGAGAGGTTAAGGAGAATTGGAAAGATATTAATGAAATGAAGCAATGGCTTGAGCTTTTGATAGTTTTTTTACGTGATTTGTCAATAAGGGATTTAAAGATTGATGATAATCAATTGATGTTAAATTTAAGGAATACACAACAAAGGTTTGACGATGTTTTAAAAATATACGATGACATTTTGTCTCTTTATATAAAATCAGACATGAACCTGAATAAAAAGATAGTTTGGAATTATGTAAGGACACTTTTGGTTAAATAAACTTGTTAACCTGCTCAGGAAAAATCTTTGATAGATTAAGTAATCAGGGGCTTATATATACAGGGATTCCTATAGGTACCATATCCCATATTTCATCTATTTCTTCATTAGTTACCGCTATGCAACCGTCAGTCCAGTCAATCCTTCTATGAAACTTTCCGATTGATTTCATGTCATTTGGTAATCCATGTATCATGATTAATCCCCCAGGCGGGACACCAAGACTGGCAGACCTTTGTCGGTCCTGCTCGTTTGGATAAGATATCTTAAGGGCTTTGTAGAATTTACTGTCTGATTTTTTATATTCAACGTAATAAAGCCCTTCTGGTGTTTTTTTATCACCCTCAGTAGTCTTGTTCCCTATTGGATTTTTCCCAAGCGATATACGATAACTCTTTGCGATTTCTCCTTCCTTCATCAAGAGCATTAATCTTTGAGATTTAAGGACAATAATGCTGTCAATAGTATTATTTACTTGGTTAGAAGCCTTTGAAGTTTGTCCAAAAAATAAGAAAGATATGAGCAAGACAATAGGCAAGATTTTTAAATTCATTATTTTTGTTCCTTCTGTGACTTTGATATTGGTGAATTGTTAGTCTTGCAATAGGGGTGCTTTACGGTCTCACACTCCCAAAAGACTAAGTGATGACATTTATCCCTACAATAGTCATAGTCAATCTGATTAAAAAGCCTTGTGATTGCATCAGATTTTGATACATAACACTTATCTTGCTTGAGATGCCTGTAAAAATTAGCATTTTCAAGTGTTTTTTTGACAGGTGATTTCACATTTGCAAGATACAGATCTATGTTGGATTTTTTAAGTTCATAAATAAGTTCCTTTAACTCATCAAGACCAGTAGTATCTATCTTGTTAACCATTTCCATGTCAAGTAAGATGTATTTTAAGGATTCGTCCTTGTTTGCTTGTTGTCGTTCATGAACCAATGCAAGGACATGTTCCTTAAAGTATTCTGCATTTGCAAAGTAGATAGAAAAATCAGGCATTATGTAAAGTATTTGTGGACATAAAGGGAGTGTTTTTCCCTCTGAATTAACAAATATCTCAGAACGAGGATCCCGAGTCAGGACTATAACCCTTGGACTCATAGATTCCCACAAAAAAAGCAGTAATGAGATGGCTATGCCAATGAAGATTGCATAATCAGGTTTTGTCAAAAAGGCAAATACAAAGGTGACAACGGCAATAATGCCATCATTACGATTTGTCTTAAAGAGTTTTACAAATTGAGATTCTTTGATTAAACCAACAACTGCAGAAATTACGATTGCAGCTAATGTTGCCTTTGGCAGATAAGTAAAAGTGCTGGTAAAAAACAAAAGTGTCACAATAACAATCAACCCTGAAAAGACATTTGACATGGCAGTCTTGCCACCAGCTTGGAAGTTTACAGCACTTCTTGAAAATGAACCACTTGTGGGAAATGATTGAAAAAATGCACCCACAAGATTGGCAGAACCCTGCCCTATAAGTTCTTGATTTAAATCAACCTTTTCTTTTGTCCTTGCTGATATAGATTTTGTAATAGCCATAGCCTCCATAAAACCCACTATTGCAATAATTATCCCCGGACCAATCAATCTGAAGAAGTTGTCGATGTCAATAAAAGTTTTTATTGTCTGAACTAGGCCACTTGTATCGGAATGATGAATTTGCATATCACCAGTGAAGGGTATCACAATAGATGGCATACCAGAAGGCATTTGTCCAATAATACTAACTCCATATTGATCAAATCTAAAAAAGTAGCTGCATAAAATTGCTACTATTGCAGCAACCATTGCACCTGGGAAATCCCTGTGAATTCTCTTGCTGATAATAATTATCAATAAAGAGACTATGCCAATGATAAGGGTATAAGGGTTTGTATTGACGAGGTTTTTTATAATGTCAATAAAAACAGGAAGGATAAACTCACTATCTTTTACGGTGATGCCAAAGAAGTGTTTCACCTGTGTTGTTGCTATAATAATTGCCCCTGCATTTGTAAATCCAACAATAACAGGGTGAGACACAAATCTCATAATAAAGCCCATCTTGAAGAGTCCCATTAGCAACTGAAAGATACCAACAATTGCGGAGAGATTAATTGCCATTACTATAAACTCTGCAGTGCCTGGTTTTGCATAGGGTAGAATTGAGGCAAAGGTTAATAAACTCACTATTGCCACAGGTCCAGTTGCCAGTTGACTTGATTTGCCGAACAGGGCTGCAACAATGGGTGGGATACATGCTGCATAAAGGCCATATATGGCTGGTAATCCTGCTATCATAGCATAAGACATTGATTGTGGGATTAATACTACAGAGACAGTTATCCCTGCAATTAAGTCTTTTAGTAAAAATTCTTTGTTATATTTTTTTGATAATTGAAGAAAAGGTAGAAGGTTTATTATTTTCCACATTTTAAAAGGTTCCTTTGTTTAGCAATCTCATACAAGATGATCGAACCAGCCACAGCCACATTAAGGCTATCTGCATTTCCTTTTATAGGAATAGTCAATCTATAAACGCTCGAATTCATCATAGGCTTCGATATACCTCTTGATTCATTTCCAAGGGTTATTGCCAAGGGGCTATTAAAATTAAACCTCCAGATTTCACAACCATCTGAAGGAACAGTAATTATATTATAAAAACCCTTAGTATTTAAATATTTTATTATTTCATCATAACCGCAAAAGATGATTGGGAGGTGAAACAAACTGCCTGCACTTGCCCTTATGACCTTGTCTGAGAAGACATCACAACTATCCGGTAAGATTATCAGGGCATCTACACCAAATACTTCAGCAGTCCTTATGAGAGAACCGAGATTACCTGGATCACTTATCCCATCTATTATGAGTAGAAGTGGGATTGTTTTGAAATCTATTGAATCAAGTGTAGAGGAATTATAGGTTACAGAGGCGATAATCCCCTGTGGCGTCTTTGTAAAAGAGAGTTTTTTTATATTCTCTTCAGTCACGAAAAAAATTTTTTCATTGCCAATACCATTGATAAATCCTTGATATTTTGAAAAAATCCTATTTGTAACAATGAGGTGATTTAGTAAAAGTCTTTTTGACTTTAAGGCAGTCTCTATAAGTGAAAATCCCTCAATCAGAAAACTATTTTCTATCTTTCTTGCCTTTATTTTTGTGAGATTCTTTAAGAGACTATTCTTCATTACAATTAAAATTTAAAAGGCTCAGGGATAAAGGTGAGAAAAAATATGACAAAAGATACAAAGCCTATTCTGACCCTGTTTTTTTCAAGGGTATGTTCCCAATATATGACAGGTGGGTGCTTGAGTCCAAGTATAAGCATCATTACTGCCCAAATCAGCCAACCTTCCCAATAAGTTATCCCCATAATTATTAGGAAACAAATCCCAAAAAAAGAGATTTCCTTATGTCTCTGACCTACAAGTGCGTATGTGATATGACCACCATCAAGTTGCCCAATAGGTAGGAGATTGAGTGATGTTATAAACATTCCTATCCAACCTGCAAAGGCAATGGGATGAAGTAGTATGTCAAAACCCTTTGGCACCTCGCCAATAACAAGCCAAGCAATAAATTTAAAGATGATAGAGTCCCCAAGCATCATATATTCTTCACCTAATCGTATTGGAATAAGTTTAGATAATGCAAGACCTACTACTGAGGCGATGAGAGAAACTATAAAACCAATTATAGGGCCTGATGCACCAATATCCATGAGCGCCTTACGAGTTATAATGGGTGATTTCATCTTTATAAAGGCACCAAAAGTTCCTATCAATGAAGGTGCAGGTATGAAATAAGGCAATGTAGCTAAAACATTGTGCCTATAAGATGCTATGTAATGAGCAAACTCGTGACAAAGGAGTATGAGCATAATAGTACTTGCAAATGGAAAACCTTCTATAATCCTTATTGGTTCTTGAAAAATATTTATCCCCATTTGAAGGGCGCCTGCAGAGAGGGTAGTAAGAGAGGTGATTATAAAGAGTGTAATGTGTAAAATTGGTAGGTTTTTCATATTGTTAATAAGATTTTAAAAAATTCATATATATTTTTAAGGTGGTTTTGAAAAAGACTTTGTAATCTATTAGGCCATTAAGTAAAAAAGATATAGCAATCAATTATATCATATATTTTGTCTTTATTTTAGTACCTTAAAATAGCGCTTAGGAAGGGCTGTTTCAGGATTTTTATAATCGACAAATTTTATTTATAATTTTGATTTATACATTT
>DUZI01000085.1 GCA_013349595.1 Nitrospirota bacterium | reverse complement strand
TGATGATACAGATTTGGACAGCATTGATATCGATACTGGTATTGAGGTATCTGAAGTTCAAGTCAAGATATAGTTGGTCGTTGTCAAATTTAGTGGCGATGTTCCTGATTTTGAAAATGCAAAAAAACCTATACAAAAGGCTTGATTTAAGCAGATGGTTTCTATGAAATTAAATTATTTTGGACAGCAGTGAGTTAATTTATTATTAAATAACAATTTTACCATGATTATTTTCTTTGTATACATCATTTATGATTTAATATAAAGCTATGTTGATACTTGGTATTGATACATCATGCGATGATACTTCTGCTGCAATTGTAAAAGATGGGAAAATTATACTTTCAAATATAGTCTCTTCACAGTCAGAGATTCACACCAAATATGGTGGTATCGTGCCTGAACTTGCATCAAGAAGACATAGCGAAAATATTATCCCTGTTGTTGACCTTGCCTTATCAAAGGCAGGCATTGATAGTCATGAAATTGATGCAATAGCAGTATGCCATGGGCCAGGTCTTATTGGTTCGCTTTTAGTAGGTTGTTGTTTTGTCAAATCTTTTGCCTATATTTTAGGGAAGCCTATCCTTACGGTTAATCATCTTGAAGGTCATATTTATTCAAATCTTATAGTTGATAATCCACCTCAATTCCCCTTTATATCTTTGATCGTTTCTGGTGGACACACAAGCCTTTATTTAGTAAAAAATCATGGCGAATACAAGGAACTGGGAAAGTCTCGTGATGATGCAGCAGGTGAAGCCTATGATAAGGTGTCAAAATTAATGGGACTTGGGTATCCTGGTGGTCCAATTATCGATAAATTAGCACAAAAGGGTAATCCAAATGCCTTTGAATTTCCAAGACCTTATTTGAGTGGCTCTCTTGATTTTAGTTTTAGTGGACTTAAAACCTCAGTAAAAAATACTATTAAAAAGATTAGCCCTAAGGGCGATTCCCTCTCCCTTATACAAAAAACAGATTTGTCGGCATCTTTTCAAGCCTCTGTAGTTGATGTGCTTATACAAAAAGTTCATTGGGCTTTAAAATCAGAAGGGATACAACGGGTGTCAATAAATGGGGGTGTTTCGGCAAATGCTGAATTAAGAAAAAGAATAGTTGACTATGCAAGAGAAAATAAATTTGAAGTCTATTTACCACCACTTTATTTATGCACTGATAATGGTGCTATGATATCTGCAGTAGGTTATCAAAAATATATAAGAGGTGAAAGGGCAAATCTTGATTTCAATGTTAAAGCCTATCTGCCTTTGTAATAAGGAAAGTTATGAATAAAATATTAAAAGGAAAAACAATAGCTGTACTTTATGGCGGCAAATCCTCTGAAAGAGAGGTTTCTTTAAGGAGCGGCAAGGCTGTCTATGATGCTTTGATTTATAAGGGCTACAATTGCATACTCATCGATGGGAAGGATGATTTGTGTGTTGAATTTAAAAAAAATAATATTGACCTTGTCTTTATTGCCCTTCATGGAGGTGTTGGTGAAAATGGTGCAATTCAAGGTTTTCTTGAGGTAATAGGGTTACCATATACCGGTTCGGGCAGATTGGCATCAGCCCTTGCTATGGATAAAGAGAAATCAAAGACAAGTTTTATTTCCGAAGGTATTTCTGTAGCTCCCTATAAGGTGTTAAGAAAAGACTTATTGTTAAAAGGTAAAGTTATCAATATTGATTACCTGAAATCACTAATTAGTTTTCCATATTTTTGGGTTGTAAAACCTGTTTCTGAGGGATCAAGTATTGGTGTTCATATAATCCACAAAGATGACGAAATAATAGACTCCATTTATGATGCCTTCTCTTATGAAGACAAAATACTAATTGAAAAATACATAAAAGGAAAGGAGATACAAATAGCAATATTAAATGATAAAGTGCTTGGAGGTGTCGAGGTTAGACCCGCATCTGAATTTTATGATTATAAGGCGAAATATCATAGTGGTGGAACTACTCAATATATTATACCTCCTGAAATATCTGATCAAAACTATGAAAGACTTAAAGATAGTGCATTAAAGGCACACAAAGCACTTGGATGTAAAGGTGCAACAAGAGTTGATTTGATATTATCAGATGATGGTACAACCTATGTTCTTGAAGTCAATACAATACCGGGCATGACAACAACAAGTCTCCTACCCAAGATAGCAGAAAAGGCTGGATATAGTTTTGCAGATTTGGTTGAGCATATTGCTGTTCAGGCTATCATTGATTACCAATTATGATTTATGAATTCAACTTCTACTAAATTATCAATCAAAAAACATAAAAAAAGAAAATATTATTTAATAACTCTAATAGTGTTATTCTCTTTGATAATACTTGCTTCAACTTTATGGTGGGTTAAAAATTCTATTAAGGTTAAAGATATTTATACTTATGGCAACCAACAAGTCAAAAGTGATGACATTAGGGCAATAATGAAGGTAAAAAAAGGTGATAAGCTCTTTAGCTTTAATCTTTCTGAACTATATAATAGACTCAAGAGTTACCCTTGGATTAAAGAAACAGAGATAAGACGCGAATTAACAGGGATTCTTCATATTAGAATTAAAGAGGCAACCCCAATTGCAATTCTTAATTTAAATGAAAAAAATTATCTCTTAGATAATGATGGGATAATACTTGAAGACCTTTCTGATGCAAAGGCATTTTTTTTACCAGTTCTTAAAGATATTGACCCAACTAAACATAATGCCTCATATAAAGAAGCAATTGACTTTGTCAAATTTATGAATGAAAAAAAGTTATTTCTTAATACAGGTTCTTTGCAAATATTTGGACATAGACCTGAAGATTTGTCTATAAAGATTGATAATCTTATTATCAAGATTGGTGCTGGCGACTTTGAGCGTAAACTTACCCGTCTTGAATTTGTGCGTCAAGAGATGATTCGGCGAAATATACCTGCTGATACTATTGACTTAAGATTTTCAGATAAGATAATTGTCAAACCAAACGAAAGTTTAGATAATGTTAAAAAAAAGACAACCAGATAATCTCATTATTGGACTTGATATAGGTTCCACAAAAACTTGTGCAATATCTGCAGTAATTAATGAAAAAGTACCAGAAGTTATTGCCTATTCTACTAAACAAACAAGAGGAATAAGAAAGGGTATATTAATAGACCTTGAAAGCCTTTCAAAAACAATCATATCCACTATTGAAGAGATTGAAGAAAAAATTGATATACCAATAAGTAATGTCTTTCTTTCAGTGCCTGCAAGTCATGTTAATTTTATTAATTCTTCATCAAAAGTAAATGTAAGAAAAAAAGAAGTAACAGAAGACGACATCTCAAAAGCAATAGAGTCTGCTTCTTCTGTCCAAATTGATAATTTTTTTGAGAAAATCCATGTAATACCTTATGAATTTGTCCTTGATAATACATCTGGTATTTTAAAACCTCTTGGCATGTCTGGTACTATATTAGAAGCAAAGGTTAATATTCTTTCTTTTGATTCGAAGATCCTTAAAAATCTCATTAAATGTTGCCATAATGCAAATATTGAAGTTGACAGCATAATAATTCAAAGCCTTGCAAGTTCAGAGGCTGTGTTATTTAAAGATGAAATTGAAAATGGTCTTTTGTTTATTGAAATGGGGGGTGGTAAAACAGAGATATGTGCATTTATAGATGGTTTTATAAGGATGATTCATCTTTTGCCAATAGGAGGTAATCATTTTACTCAGGACCTTGCCATTGGATTGAAAATTCCATTCAATGAAGCAGAAAGAATAAAAAAAACCTATCACTCCAATGATAATCCTATAAATATTGAAGTTCTTTCAAAAGATGGCAATATAAAAAACATAGAATTTGAAGATATTGATAATATATTAATACCGAGGGCAGAGGAGACCTTTTCATTAATCAAAGACATAATATCTTCTTGGAGGCTTAATGAGCGTCTTTTATCAACAGTCTTATCAGGTGGTTCAAGTCAATTATATGGACTAATCCCAATAGCTGAGAAGATACTTGAGTTGCCTGTAAGAAAGGGAGTTGTTAATCTATCTAATAATGGTAATTCTCTAAACAAGGCAATTGCTAACTTTGATATCCAAGAATTACAAAAACCAGAATATGCATCTGCCATTGGTGCAGTGAATTATGGTGCTGAGATGTATTTTGCAGAAAAAAATAGAACTTTCAGACAGAAAACAAGTAGATTTTTCAGGAGCATCAAAAAAGTCTTTAGCACCAAAAAGAGAGAATAATTATTTTTCTTGATTAAAAATATTGATAAATTATAAATTTAATAGTATATTTTTATTATATATTACTGGCAATTTTAAAAAAAATTTTTAAGAAAAAAATTAATTATCCATTGAAGTCAGAGAATGTAAAAAAAGTTCTTACAAACGAGAAGAGGTGATATTTTGTTGTATTCTATTAAGCTTATAGAAAACTTCTTGTTCTCACTCTTAAAATACTATTATAAAGGGGGTAATCTTGCAAACTTTATCTAATAATAGTGCAATGATTGAAATAGAACCTATCTCTGAACCATATACAAAGATTAAAGTTATTGGTGTAGGTGGTGGTGGGAATAATGCAATTAATAGTATGGCTCTCTCAAATATATATGGAGTTGAGTTAATTGCAGTAAATACAGACAAACAAGCCTTAGAGAGGTCTAAGGCTCATTTAAAGGTTCAAATAGGTGAGAATATTACCAAAGGACTTGGTGCTGGGGCTGATCCAAATATAGGTCGTCAAGCTGCCCTTGATGACAAAGAAATATTAATGTCTTGTTTAGAAGGATCAGACATGGTTTTTATTACAGCAGGTATGGGCGGTGGCACTGGTACTGGTGCAGCGCCTGTAATAGCATCAATTTCTAAAGAACTTGGCATACTTACAGTTAGTATTGTTACTAAACCCTTTAGATATGAAGGTAGAAGGAGGACAATTAATGCTGAAGAAGGGATTAAGGAATTAAAGAAATATTCTGATACTTTTATCTTGATCCCTAATGACAAAATTAGACAAATTGTACCAAAAGACACGCCTCTTATTAAAGCCTTTGAAATAGCAGATGATGTATTAAGACAGTCTATTCAAGGTATTTCTGATATTATCCTTATCCCAGGCCATATAAATGTTGACTTTGCTGATGTAAAGTCTGTGATGACCAATTCTGGAAGAGCGGTTATAGGTCTGGGAATAGCCACAGGAGAGAATTCAGCAGTTGAAGCAGCAAGAAAGGCAATCTCAAACCAACTCCTTGAAGACACCTCAATCCAAGAGGCAAAGGGCATACTTTTGAATATTACTGGAGGCCTTGATTTTTCCATTGATGCCTTTGATGAGGCATCAAGCTTGATTGCTAATAGCGCCCATGAAGATGCCAATATTATCCTTGGCCATGTAATAAATCCTGATTTGGTTGATGAAGTTAGGGTAACTGTTATAGCCACAGGTATAGATAATATGTCAGTTCCCATTGATATCCCCGGAGTAAAACCTATAAGAATACCTTATGAAAGAGAAAGAAAGCCTTCAACGACTTTTTTTAATAGTTCAAGGGTCATCAATAAGACCCTGTCAGAGAGACAACCAGAAGAGAACTCAAACATAGATTTTTCAAATAGTCAAGCAACATCTCATGTGAAGAAATCAGCTGACAAAGATTCAAATGATGTTAATATAGCACAACCCTCAATCATCCAAGATGATGATATTTACGATATTCCAACATTCTTAAGAAGAAAAAAAGGATAACAATTATTCTCTAATTATTTAAAACTTTTTTTACCTCTGAAATCATTTTCCTGAAATCAAAAGGTTTTCTCAAAACCCCACTAAATCCATAGTCTTTGTAATCGGACATTACTATGTCTTCAGAGTATCCACTAATTACAATAGCCTTCACAGATGAGTCAATTTCAAATAATCTCTTTATTGTATCCTTTCCACCCATTCCACCAGGTATTGTAATATCGAGAATTATAAGGTCAAAGGGTTCATTTTTATTCAAAGCATCTTGATAAATCTTTATAGCCTCTAATCCTTCTCTCGCATGAATTACATCCATACCAACATTATTCAAAATCTCCTTTCCAACTTCAAATACATTTACATCATCATCCATAAAAAGCACCTTACCCTTTAAGTCTATTTCTATTTTGTCTTGTGCAACCACCTCTGTTGACTTTTGAAGAGTTGCAGGTATGTATATATAAACATTCGTACCTACACCAATCTTTGAGTCAATTTCAATATGCCCATCGTGTCTTTTAATAATACTGTAAGCGCTTGCAAGACCCAAACCAGTCCCTTTTGCCTTTGTTGTGTAATAAGGGTCAAAGACCTTGTCAATTGTAGCTTTTGGTATGCCAATACCTGTATCAGAAATAGAGATTTTTACATATCTACCAGGATTTAAAGGTATTGTCGAATTAACATTGATTATTACATTCTCTGCCTTAATTGTAACCTTACCACCAGTTGGCATAGCTTGTTCTGCATTTATCAAGATGTTATGGATCACCTGAGTAATCATCACCTCATCAGCGTATACATTCCAAATGTCATCATCAATATCTACTTCAGCGATTGCATTTGAGCCACTCAATAAGAAATTCACCAAATCATTTATAAGTGTTTTGATAGATATATTTTTTTTAACAGGCATAGAGCCTTTTGCAAAGGTCATGAGTTGTGCTACTAAATCTTTTGCCTTTTCAGCAGCCCTCTCTGCAATATCAAGCTTTTTGTATATTTTAGACCCTTCATCAATAAGATACTTACAAAGAGAGATATTGCCAATAATTGCAGTCAAGATATTATTAAAATCATGGGCAATACCTCCTGCAAGAACACTTAAAGAATCAAGTTTTGAAGCCTTAAGCGATTCTGCCTCAAAAATTTTTTTCGCTGTCTCATCTCTAAATACCATTACAACACCAGTAATATTTCCATCATTATCAATTATAGGTGCTGCACTATCAGCTATCACATATTTTTTGCCAGATTTGGACAGAAGTACTGTCTTATTTGATAAGTTGACTACCTCGTTCTTCTTTAAAACAATTTCAACTGGACTTGGAAGAGGGTTAAGTGTTTCTTCGTGAATAATTTGAAAAACTTCCTGTAGATCTCTGCCAACTGCATCCTCCTTTGTCCATTCAGTTAATCTCTGAGCTTCCTTGTTTAAGTTGACTATTCTGCCATCTTTGTTTGTAGATATTACAGCCTCACCTATACTCTCTAATGTTATGTATAAAAGCTCTTTCTGTTGTATCAATTGCAACTCATAATCTTTCCTAAGAGTGATATCTATATTACTTCCACGAATGCCAAGAAATTCTCCTTTAATATTGTATATCTTTTTACAAATATGTCTAATCCACCTTGTTTCACCATCCCTTCTCATAATCCTGTATTCAATAGGTATGTCTTCACCCTTTTTCATAACAATCTTGTGATGTTCTGCATACATCATTCTATCAGATGAATTGATAATCTTTTCCATAAGGCTTGGATCATCCATAAAATCCTTTATTTCATAACCCGTAATCTTCTCAGCAGCCGGTGACATATATACAAAATTACCAC
>DUZI01000084.1 GCA_013349595.1 Nitrospirota bacterium | reverse complement strand
TACATTTAAAACAATGCCTTATGACAAAGCCCAAGGAACTTTTTTTATAAGGTGTCGTATAAAAATCCTTCACCAGCCCTTCCTATCTTACTTGCTGATTTTACTAAGCTTTTTAGTTCTATCGCTGATTTTGGCTCAGAGCTCCATCTTTATCGCTGTATTTTGGTATCAGTTAATATTAACTTCCATGAAATAATTAGGTAGATGAAAAATAAAAAGGCATTAAAGTATAAAATTTCTGACTGATTAAATGAAATAAGCCCAACAAGGCTAAACAATAGGCTCATAATTATTATAGCCCCATTTTTGATTATTACAGAAAGGGTTTCATTCATGAGCTTATAACTCATGTAAAACATTATTAAACCATCAATGCCTGTCCTTAATGTCCATGTAATGGCTGAACCCTTTATGCCGAATTCATTAGTCAAAACTACTAAAATGAGAATATAAAAAGGTAATTCGACAAGATGTATCTTTGCGGTAATGTCAGGTCTTTTAAGTGCATGGATAAATGAAAGGGGTATAAAGGCAATACAATTTAAGAATACCCCTATTGATAGCCATTGAAGGACTTCACTACTTTTGTCTGCAAAATCCTTATTAATCCATAGGCTCAAAAAGATATTTGAAAAACTTATAATTAAAAGCATAATAGGAAAGGTAATCAAAAAGACATAACCTATTACCCTGTCAAAGGCAGTAATTGCCTTAGCCTTGTCTTGTATCATAGAAGATGTAAGAAAGGGAAAAAGTGCACTAGAGATGGCAACACTTATAATTGTAACTTTTGTTACAATTTCAAAGGGTGTTGTATAGTATGTTGCTTCAGATACGGATATTACAGAGGCAATAAAAAATCTATCAAAATATACCATAACTGGACCAACCACTGAGCTAATAAATATCCATCCACCATAGCTAAGTAATACTTTGATGTAAGGTCCTTTTACCTGAAACTCTCTAAAGATGTCAGGTATTAATCTACCTAAAACTATAAAATACATAAAAAGGGCAATTAACCTTATGATAATCATTGCAATTACTATGTATGTCATGCTTGTGCTAAAGAAGAGGATAAATAGGGGTGATAAAAAATTACCAATACCTATAAATGTCTGGATTATGTTGCTTTGAAAAAAGCACTGATAGGCTTCAAGGACTCCTTTCAGGGCTGTTGAGATGATTACCATTGGGATGATAAGGGAAAGTATCTTTATAGAGTCTTGAAATTCAACTTGAAGGTTTGTTGATATGTTTAAGAGGTCAAAGATAATTAGTTTTGATAGTAGAAATAATATAATGCCTCCAATCAAACCGAAGAATAACATCATGGCTATGGCAGTGCAGACAATATATTTAATCTCTTTAAGGTCTTTTTTGCTAATAGCGCTTGAGATGTAAAAAGTCAATGCCCTTGAAATGCCAAAGTCAAAGAGATTGAAATATCCAACAATTGCCCATGAAAGGGTCAAAAAACCAAATCTTTCAACACCAAAGCCTTTAATGATAAAAGGTATGGCAACCAATGCTGATATAATGGGCAATACAAAGCCTGCAATATTGTAAAGGCTGTTTTTGGCGATTGTTTTTACTTTTATTTCTGAATACATTATTGAGAATTATATTCCTTGACTTCTTGTTTAAGTCTTTGGATGGTTTCAACAGGATAGCCCCAAAATAATTCAGAAAATATTGTATTATTGGCGACAATTGGGTCTGTATGGTCATCTAAAATGCCTGCATCAACTAATTGAGACCACATCTTTGTCCCTTTGATAGGTGAGTATTCTGTAAGATTGATTTTTACCTTTAAGTCTTTTAAAAAAGCTATGCCTTCTTTAACTTCCTCAATTGGTTGATTAATCAATCCATACATCAAATAAACTCCAATATTTTGTTTTGTAAACCCTGTAGATATGAGGTTACTGATTGCCGCCGTTAGATTATCCCTTGTTGTTTTGCCGCCTGTCTCTAATTGTCTTTGAGTATTTACAGTTTCAAAGCCTAATGTTAAGGTCTTAAAGCCAGATTTCCACATTAATTCAGCAAGTTCCTCATCAATGTATTTTGCATGTAAGCCATTTGGACAATGAAAATTTAGATTAAGTCTTTTTTTGATTACATATCTTAAAATTTCCTTTATATGACTTTCAGGATTGACTAAAAGGGCATCATCATAAAAGGCTATATCTGAAAAGCCATGATTGTAAAACCATTCTATGTCTATGATGACATCATCAACAGACCTTTGTTGAAATGACTTATTCAATATACTTGATGCACAATAACTACAGTTAAAGGGACATCCAGAGGAGGTTATCAAAGGTGCATAATGGCGAAGATTTGGGTACGATAGCTTATAAAAAGGGGTAATTTGGTGGGTCTTTTTTTTTAAATTAAAGCCAAAAGAGTTTATCAACAAGTCAAGAGAGTCTTCACATCTACCTATACAAATGGCGTCTGCGCCTGATTGTTTTATAGCATGTTGATGATAAAGTGTTGGATACAGCCCACCTAAAATTATGGGTATGTCTTTGTAGTTTTTTTTTATCAATTCAATGACCCTTTGCACACCAGGATACCAATAGGTCATGATAGAGGTAATTAAAACTATATCAAAAGGTCCTTGACTTTTAAGTTTTTCAATAAAAAGTTCTTCACTGATGCCATATCTTTTATAAATTCTTTTTATTGGCTTTAGTAAGGCAGGTTTATCAACCCTCTCAAATTTATATTTGCCTACATAATAATCTTTGTATTTTATTGTCTCAAGGCAATCAATGAATTTGATTTCTACTTCATATTTAGAGAGAAACTCAGCAGTTTTTAGTAATCCAAGTGGATATGCCCAAAGATTAAAGGCTGAAAAATCATAAATATAGGGATTTACAAGCAGCAATGATGGCTTCAAGGTAGATTATTAAATTATCATTTTTTTTAACCAACTGATGTGATGATTAAGTTCTTTAACGGATAACTGTCCAGGGGCGGTAGAGTTGCCAATGTGACCATAGGTCATAATAGAGCCAAACAACCAAGCAGATATCCTTGATAAAAATCCTGCCTTTCCCATCGAAATGGTAATAATATTGTTGTCCTTGTATCTATCCGTAATTTCAAAGAGTTTTAGTAAGTCTTTACTACTATTACACATAGTGGCAATTTTAATAATATCTACAGGGATGCCCCTGGCTAAATCTATTATCTTTTCTATGTCTTCAATCTCTGGTGTTGATTCAAAGTTATGATAGGAGCCAATAGTTTTTATAGCTGAATTGGAGGTTTTTGATTTAAAGGTCTTTATTAAATCACTATGGGATAGTTCAATATCGACATAAGTAATATAATTTTCAATTAATAAATAGTACGAGAGTCTGTCTTCAATAAGTCTATTCCCACCCTCAGAAGGATCTCTGATAGTCCCGATTATCGGCTTGTTAAATAAGAATACTGCCTTTTCAAAGGTATTTTTTAAATAATCTTCTTGTAAAGTAACAAATAAATCGACACGAAGCTCAATAATATCAGCAAAAGAGATGATTTCTTTGTTTTCTCCGATAACATCAACATCCCTGATTGATGCGATTATAAAGGGTAATTTTTCTGGCACGTTTAGGCAAATATGTTAAGTTTTAAGTTTTCATTTTCTTTTTAGCAGTTTTCTTTTTTGTCTTGTCTTTTGATTTTTTATCTGTTTTTTTATAGGAGACTTTGTTTATAGACGACTTTTTTGCCTGCCTTCTGTCATCAAGGTCAAGGACAAATTTATCCTTTGGAGGAAGGTTGATTTTATCGCCTGGTGTAAGCCGTTCAATACCTTGTAAGGAATTCATGATTAAAATGACTTGAAAAGGTATTCCAGTCTTTTGGGCAATATTTTTGATTGTATCACCCTTTTGCACTACATATTTATCAACACTTAACCTTTGATCTTTTGGGATGGTATCAAGGTTTTCAAAAAAAAGTTCCTTACTATTTACAGGTACCCTTATAGTATATTCTTTAACATTAAGGGGGGTACACCACCTTCTAAGTTCTGGATTTAATTCTTTAATTTTCTGCACTGTTGTCTCAGCAGCAAGGGCAATTACTTCAATGTCAAGAGGTTCAGTTATGGTAATCTCTTCAAACTCAAGCGGTTTGTGATATTCAAGTTCCTCAAAGCCATAATTACTTGGCATCCTTGCTATTTTAGTTGCAGCGATGTAACGAGGGACATACTGTTTTGTCTCATTGTGTAATTGTTTTGTCTTTAATAAACTCCAGTAATCTTCTGAACCTGTTTTTTTCAAAGCCCTCATTATCCTACCTTCACCTGCATTGTATGCTGCAAGGGCAAGTGGCCATGTGCCAAACATCTTGTATAAATCTCTTAGATAACTTGCTGCTGCCTCTGTTGATTTAACTGGGTCTTTCCTTTCATCACGCCACCAATCAATAGTCAAACCATATCTCTTTGCAGTGCCTGCTATAAATTGCCAAGGCCCTACTGCACTTGCCCTTGAATAGGCATTCATGTTAAAGCCACTTTCTATGATTGGCAAAAAGACTAATTCTTCAGGCAGTCCCCTTTCATCTAGTATATCTTTCATGATTTCAAGATATTTTGCTGACCTCTCAAGCCATATAGAGAACCTCTCTTTAAGCCTTTCAGAAAAGAAGGTAATATTTTTATTAATTGCCATTGATGCAATAGGATTTTCTCTGTAAGGAATTCCTAAAGGGGGAATTATATTCGATGACTCCGTATTATCTTGAACTATCTCAAGTCCAGAGTTGCGTAGTATTATTGAACTATTTTTTTCTAAGATATCAAGTGAAGGGCTTTCATTCTTACCTGCATAACTCAGTTTTAGTTCTTTTTGTTCTTCTAATTCTATTTTTTGTAATGCTGGCTTTTCTAAATCCTCTAGGGGATGTACTGAAAGTATGTAATTGCTTGAAGACTGAGATTGAACTTGTGCAAAGGTTAAATTGGCATTTGAAAAGATAAAGAGGCACAATATTGTAATAAACAAGTATTTCAAAGCACATGATAAATTATTTCCTAATTGATTAAGCTTCATTGTTTGAGACCTCCTTTGTGTTTTGCTTTGCTGAACGGGACTTCTTTTTTTCTGCTAATTCAAAGACTTCTTTTGCATTAAAGGTGCCATCAATGGCCTGTACAGGGCATTTTGATGTGCAAATACCACAGCCAATACATTTAATTTGATTGACAGTATGCTTTTGCTTTGCCTCACCTTCAATTGCATCAACAGGACAAATCTTTTTACATGCCTGACAACCAATACACTTTTCTGTAATTACATGGGCTTTAGTCCTTTCAGGCAATAAATCAACGATTGCCTTTGTAGGACATTTAGTAAGACAAATGCCACAAACCTTACATTTATTTAAATCAATCCTTGATAGATTTTTTTCAATTTTTGGGGCTTCATAGGGGCATATTTTTACACATATTCCACATGCTATGCAACCACTTTGACAGAACTTTCTTGTATCTATACCTTTGTCTTTAGAATGACAGGCTACTATAACAGGTTTTGATGCAGGAAGTATTTCTATGACCTTTTTTGGACAGGCAGACTCACATTTTTTGCAACCTGTGCACTTTTTTTCATCTACAATGGGTAACCCATTATCTCCCATGTGTATGGCATCAAAGGGGCATACTCTTACACAAGTCCCATAGCCGAGACATCCATAAAGACAAGATTTATCTCCACCACCTGCAAGTATTACTGCCCTACAATCTTTGATACCCTCATAGACAGATCTTTTTTGTGAATTATTCAATCCACCTTGACAGAAAATCCTTGAAAATTCTTTTTCTCTAATTTCAGCCTTTTTGCCAGTTATAAGGGCGACTGCCTCGGCACCCTTTGCACCTGCTGGGATACATAAATTTGGTGAGACATTAGGGTCTTTTACTACAGCCTCAGCATATTGCTCACAACCTGCATACCCACAGGCACCGCAATGGGCATGGGCAAGGACATCTTTAACCTTTTCAACTCGTGGGTCAATTTTTACAGAGAATTTTTTTGCTGTTAAGGCAAGTCCTATTCCAAAGATTACACCTACGCCTGCAAGGAAGATGAGAGTATATTGAACCACAGATGCAAAATCAACGCTCTCTTTTGCCTCGATTCCACCGCCAATACCAACAGAAGGTATTAAATACTGAGCAGTATCTAATAATGCAAAAAGGTAATTAAATATCTTATATAACTCATCCATTTCAGATTGTCTAAATTGTAATTAACCCTGAAAAACCAGTAAAGGCAAGGGCGATAAGACCAGTGACTACAAAGGCAATAGGGGTCCCCTTAAAGGCATTAGGGACTTCAGCCAATTCGAGCCTTTCTCTTATACTTGCCATTATTATAAGTGCTAATGCAAAGCCAATCCCTGAACCAAAACCAAAGGCAATACTTTCAATAAAACTATATTTCTCTCCAGAATTTATTAAGGGAACTGCCAAAATTATACAATTTGTTGAAATAAGTGCAAGGTATATACCTAACTTATAATATAAAGCAGGGGCTACTTTACGCATAATGGTATCAGAGGCTTGAACAAAACCCGCTACTATTCCAATGAAGATAATTATCTTTAAAAAAGTGATATCAAGTGGAACCATTAGAAAATTAAAGACAAACCAACTGATTGCTGCACTAATCATCATCACTGCTGTAAAGGTAATACTCATTCCGACAGCAGTCTCCATCTTTTTAGATACCCCAAAGAATATACAAAGACCAAGAAATCTTGTGAAGACAAAGTTATTTATAATTGATGCTGAGATTATTAATTCAAAAAGTCTTGAAAATTCCATGTGTTATACTTTACCTCCTTACTAATGATGGGTTGAGGATGATGTAAGATATTTTTTATCAATCCAATTGAAAAGAGCCATTAATATGCCCACTGCAAAAAAGCCACCTGCAGGTAAAACCATTATAAGAAGTGGTTTTGCATTTAATATGGAAATCCCCCAAAGGGTTCCCTTCCCAAGCAATTCCCTAAAGAAGCTTATAACCGTTAGTGCAAATAAAAAACCTGTCCCCATACCTATACCATCAAAGATGGAAGGGACTACAGTATTTTTGCTGGCAAACATCTCAGCCCTTGCGAGTATAGAGGCAAAGGCTACGATGAGCTGTATATATAATCCCATTTGCTTATAAGCATCAGGGGCAAAGGCTGCCATTAATAGGTCTGTTACAGTAACCCAACCAGAGATAACAAGCATGAAGATAGGTAGTCGTATCCTTGGATGAATAAAAGGCCTCATTAGAGAAATGGTTATATTGACCATAACTTGAACAAACAAGACTGCTATGCCCATCAATACACCATTTCTTAAGTTACTTGTTACGGCAATGGCAGGGCATAGACTTAGGGCAAGTTTGAAGATAGTATTTTCCTTGAAAATGCCATTAATTATGAGATCTTTATAGTTGATTTCATGGTGGGACATTTTGTTTAACCTCCCTTTACTGTCTTTGTTAAAAAAACAAGGGCATTTTTTACAGCATCATCGGTTACTGCCCTACTTGAAATGGTCACGCCTGTAACTGCTTGAATGTTTTCTTTTGTTTCAACCTTTACAAGTTTTA
>DUZI01000083.1 GCA_013349595.1 Nitrospirota bacterium | reverse complement strand
TGGAGTTGGTGAATATTATGGTCCTTTTGATGCACAGAAGATTTTTGATGAGATACCAAAGGATGCATTAGAGACAAAACCTTTAAAAATTGATTGGACATTCTATTGTAAGAAGTGTGATGGCATGGCTTCAATGAAAACATGCCCACATGGAAAAGATGATAGAATTTTACTTAGTGGGACAAAGTTAAGAAAGATGCTTTCAGAAGGTGAAGAGGTATCAACTCAGTTCAGTCGTCAAGAAGTTATCGATATATTAAAGGCTTACTATCAAGGACTTACTGAAAAAGTTGAGATTAAATTACATAAATATGCAGAGGGAGAGAAAAAATAAGTTAAGGATACTAAAAACAGGAAGGTAGGATTATATTTTTATTTCCCTATTTTCCATACAAAAAGAAAGGAGGGGATGGAGTAAAGGAAACAGTGTTATTTTTATGTTGTAGTTTTTCTTATTATTTATTTTGTTTTATTTAAAATCTATGCACAACAATAAAAAAGGAGGTTCATATCTCATGCCAAGTTTTGTTATTACTGAAAAATGTGACGGCTGTAAGGCACAGGACAAGACTGCTTGTCAATATATCTGTCCTAATGACTTAATGGTTTTAAACAGGGATCTTATGAAGGCTTATAATCAGGAGCCTGACCAGTGCTGGGAGTGCTACAACTGTGTAAAAATTTGCCCACAACAGGCTATCGAAATTAGGGCCTATCAAGACTTTGCTCCACTCGGCGGTAGTGTTATTCCAATGAGAGGTTCAGACTCAATTATGTGGACTATTAAGTTCAGAAATGGATCACTTAAGAGGTTTAAATTCCCCATCAGACTTACACCTGAAGGACATCTTGGTGATGATCCATATAAAGGTTTGCCAGAGCCTGATTTCTCAAAATTAAAAAGCTCAGGGTTCTTTAATAATCCTGCAAGAACTGAATAAATAAGGAGGGAGATATAAATGGAAAAAGAGACCTGTACATTTTCATTCTGTGCAAGGCCCGAGATTGTCGAAGTTGAGACTGATCTCTTATTAATTGGTGGCGGTATGGCATGTTGTGGAGCTGCTTTTGAGGCAGCTCGTTGGGCAGCACCAAAAGGTATTAAGGTCACAATGGTTGACAAGGCAGCGACTGACAGAAGTGGTGCTGTAGCAATGGGCTTATCAGCTATTAATACATATATCGGCGAAAACAAGGTTGCTGACTATGTAAAGTATGTCCGCGGCGATTTAATGGGCATTATTAGAGAAGACATCGTTTATGACCTTGGCAGACATGTTGACAATTCAGTCCATCTCTTTGAAGAATGGGGACTTCCAATATGGAAAAAGGCTGATGATGGTTTCTCTCTTGATGGTTTTCAGGCAAGAGATGCTGGCAAGGCACTCTTAAAAGATGGTGGCGTTCCAGTAAGATCTGGTAAATGGCAAATAATGATAAATGGTGAATCTTACAAAGTTATTGTTGCAGAGGCAGCAAAGGCAGCCCTTGAATATAATAGAAAAGCAACTGGTGTAGCTCAAAACCTTTATGAAAGAGTATTTATTGTTAAACTTCTAAAAGATGTTAATGACCCAAAGAGGGTTGCTGCAGCCGTTGGCATTAGTGTTAGAGAAAACAAGGTTTATATTTTTAAAGCCAAAGCTATGATAAATGCTGCTGGTGGTGCTGTTAATGTATTTAGACCAAGGTCGGTAAGAGAAGGACAAGGTAGAGCATGGTATCCTGTTTGGAATTCAGGTTCAGGATATGCACTTGGTATGCAAGTTGGTGCAGAACTCACCATGATGGAAAACAGATTTGTCCCTGCAAGATTTAAAGATGGTTATGGTCCTGTTGGTGCATGGTTCTTATTCTTCAAGGCAAAGGCAACAAACGCACTTGGTGAAGACTATTGTGTAACATGGATGGAAGACACAAAGAAACTCTATAGCCCTTATGCAGAAAAGCTGGGAACAGCAATCAGAAACCATATGATGATGTTGGATATGAAAGCTGGTAAAGGACCAATCCTTATGAATACCCACACTGCTATGGCAGAACTCGCAACAAAGATGGATGCTAAGAGAATCAAACACCTTGAGGCAGAAGCATGGGAAGACTTCCTTGACATGGCAATCGGACAGGCTGGACTTTGGGCATGCAAGAATATCGAACCAGATAAGACTCCATCAGAGATTATGCCTACAGAGCCTTATCTCCTTGGTTCACATGCAGGCTGTGCAGGATTCTGGGTAAGTGGACCTGGAGATATTCCTGGTGCACCAGCAGAGTGGAATTGGGGCTACAACAGAATGTCAACTATAAAAGGTTTATTTATGGCTGGTGACGTTGTAGGTGCATCTGGTCATAAGTTCTCCTCTGGTTCACATGCTGAAGGTAGGATTGCTGCAAAGACAGCACTTGCACTTATACTTGATGAGCCTAACTATAAGCCAACAATTAAAGAGACTGCTGATCAGATTGCTGCTGAGCTATATCTCCCATACGAAGTGTATGAGAAATATAAAACCTATTCAACAGATACTTCAGTTAACCCACATTACATCAAACCATCAATGTTACAGGCAAGACTGCAAAAGATTGCTGATGAATATTTCGGTGGTATTTCAACATGGTACATGACCTCAAAGACCATGCTTGAAGAAGGTCTAAAACAACTTGAAATGCTCAAAGAAGATGCAGCAAAAATGGCTGCAAAAGACCTTCACGAGCTAATGAGATGTTGGGAAAACTATCATAGAATACTTTCAGTTGAAGCTCATGCAAGACACATACTCTTTAGAGAAGAAACCAGATATCCTGGCTACTACTACAGAGGTGACTTCTTAGCAATCAATGACAAAGATTGGAAGTGCTTTACCAACTCAGTCTATGATTCGGAAAAACTCTCATGGGAATTCAAGAAAGTACCGTATGTTCAGATAATTCCTGACTAAATACTAAGAGAAAAGGGGCAAAAAAGCCCCTTTTCTCTTTATTTAATATGTATTCTCAGATATACCATCTTTGTCGAAATAACTAAATAAAGATAATTATGATGTATCTGAGGATGTATATTAAAGCATGATTTAAATAATAAAATCGCAAGGAGGGATAGCATGGCAGAGCAGGGAACCAGTGGTTTATGCCGTGTTTTAGTTGTAGGCGGTGGCTTTAGTGGGCTTACATCGGCAGTTGATGCCGCTGAAACAGGTGCAGAGGTTATTGTTATTGAGAAAAACCCTTATTTAGGTGGCAGGGTTGCTCAGCTTAACAAGTATTTTCCAAAGATGTGTCCACCAATGTGCGGATTAGAGATTAATTTTAAAAGAATTAAGACTAACCCTCTAATCAGTTTTTATACGAATGCAGAGATAGAGTCAATAAGTGGTTCAGAGGGTGACTTTACGGTTAATGTTGTTATCAACCCACGATTTATTAACAATAACTGTGTTGCTTGCGACGCTTGTTCGCAAATATGTCCAGTGGATAGACCTAACGATTTTAATTTTGGTCTTGACAATACTAAGGCAGCATATCTTCCGTATAATCAAGCTATGCCCTTTATTTATGCGATAGATGGTAAGACATGTAAAGGGGCATCCTGTGGAAAATGTCTTGAAGTTTGTAAATATAATGCAATAGATCTTTCTATGAAGCCCGAAAAGAAGACTTTTAAAGTTCACTCAGTCATTCTTGCAACAGGGTGGAATCCTTATGATGCTACAAAAATAGACAATCTTAAATATGGTTCTGTAAAAAATGTTGTTTCAAATATGATGATGGAGAGACTATCCTCTACTACGGGACCAACTAATGGTATTATCAAAAGACCATCAGATGGAAAAGTAGTCAACAATATTGCCTTTGTGCAATGTGCAGGGAGTAGAGATGAAAATCATTTAGAATTTTGCTCTTATATTTGCTGTATGGCATCATTAAAACACACGAAATACATCAGGGAACAAAATCCCGACTCTAACGCAACTATTTTTTATATTGATATCAGGACACCAGGTAAATACGAACAATTTTATTGGTCCGTTAAAGAGGATTCCAATGTTACTTTTGTAAAAGGTAAGGTTGCTAATATTGAGCAAGCTAAAGGTTCAGATGATGTTGTTGTTGAGGCTGAAGATATAGATACAGGGGAGAAAAAGGAGATTACTTTTGACATGGTAGTCCTTGCGACAGGGATGGAACCATCTTGTGCTACCACGAAAGTTAATGGCTATAAATTTACCAAAGAAGGTTTTGGAATTCAAGAAAACGGTTTATACATTGCTGGTTGTAGTAAGAACCCTATGGATGTCTCAAAATCAGCACAAGATGCAACAAGTGCCGCGATGAAGGCACTCCAATCAGGGCATGGGAGGTAATTTGAAATGGAAAAAAAATTAGCTTGTTATATATGCACAGGTTGTGGACTTGGTGAGGCAATTAATGTCGATAAGGTTTCGAATATTGTAAAGAACGCATTAAAAGTGCCTATTGTTAAATCCCATTCAGCATTATGTAATCAGGAAGGTGTTGAATTAATAAAGGCTGACATATCTGCTGAAGGTGCTAATACTATTATCATAGTTGGATGTTCTTTAAGGGTTAAACACCAAGAGTTTTCCTTTGCTAACTGCATAGTTGAAAGAGTCCCTGTTAGAGAGCTTTGTTTATGGTTATTAGAGAAGCCTGAAGATGTCCAAATTGCTGCAGAAGATTACATCAAAATGGGTGTCATCAAGGCACAAAAAGCCAACTTCCCTGAGCCATACATTATGGAGACTGTCAAAAATATATTAGTAATTGGTGGTGGTATTGCAGGTATGACCTCTGCACTGAGATGTGCTGATATGGGATATGATGTAGTGCTTGTAGAAAAAGAGGCACAACTTGGGGGATTTGTAAACAAATTATACAAACAAATTCCGACCAAATTACCCTTCACAGAACCACTTATTGTAGATACAGATATCCAATCTACCATCAAGGCTGTTGAGAGTCATCCTAAGATTAAGGTGTTTAAATCATCAAAGGTGGAAAAAACAGAGGGACAGCCTGGTGCCTTTGATGTTACTATTTCAACCAATGGCAAGGAAGAGATTGTTAAGATTGGAACGGTAATACTTGCAGCAGGTTGGAAACCCTATGATGCAACAAAACTTGAGCACCTTGGATATGGCAAATTTAAAGATGTGGTTACAAACATTGAGTTTGAAGAAATAGCAAAAAAAGGTAATGGAAAGATATTAAGACCTTCAGATGGCAAACCAGCTAAAAAGGTTGCCTTTATTCAATGTGCAGGCAGTAGGGATCCAAATCATCTTCCCTATTGTTCTGCAATGTGCTGTGCAAGCTCTTTAAAACAGACCAAATATGTAAGACAGGATAACGATGCTTGTGCAATGGTTTTTTATAAAGATATAAGAACACCTGGGAGGACGGAATATTATTACAAAGAGGCACAGAATGACCCAGGCGTTATGCTTACAAAGGCTGATGTGATAGGGGTATCTGATGCAGGAAATGGAAACATGTATGTTGACATGGAAAACTCTTTGCTTGGGGAAAAAGTTAAAGTAGAGGCAGATTTAGTAGTCCTTGCCACAGGTATTGTCCCAGCAACAATTGATGACCCGATAATAAATCTCCAGTACAGACAAGGTCCTGGATTGCCAGATTTAGATTTATATAACGGCTTTGCTGATTCTAATTTTATTTGTTTCCAATATGAGACCAGAAGGACAGGCATCTATGCAGCAGGGTGTGTAAGGCAACCAATGAATATGGCAGAAGCACAGGAAGATGCAACAGGTGCAGCCCTTAAAGCAATACAATGTGCTGAACATGTGGCAAAGGGGATAGCAGTGCATCCAAGGGCATGGGATTTAACTTATCCAGAGCCATTTATGCAGAAATGTACAGCGTGTAAGAGATGCACAGAGGAATGTCCTTTTGGTGCTATTGATGAGGACGAGAAAGGAACTCCTTACTTCAAGCCTAATCGTTGCAGAAGATGTGCTACCTGTATGGGGGCTTGTCCAGAAAGGATTGTCTCCTTTAAAGACTATCATGTCGATATGATAGGGACTATGTTAAAGAGTGTGTCAGTTCCATCAGAAGATGATGACCCAAGACTTATTGTACTTGTTTGTGAGAATGATGCTTACCCTGCAATAGATGCTGCAGCAAAGGCAGGAATAAAGATAGATAAGGCTGTCAGATTTGTTCAATTGAGATGTCTGGGCTCAACTAACCTTGTATGGATAGCAGACGCGCTCTCGAGGGGAATTGATGGTATGCTCCTTATGGGCTGTAAGTATGGCGAAAATTATCAATGCCATTTTGCAAAGGGCAGTGAGCTCGCAAATTATAGATTGAGTAAAGTTCAGGAGACATTGAGCAGGCTTCAGCTTGAATCAGAGAGGGTTCAGATGGTTCAGCTTGCAATTGATGAGGGTGATCAGGTTCCAAAGATGATACTTGATTTTGTTGATAGAGTCAAAGAAATAGGCCCAAATCCATTCAAGGGCTTTTAAATAATAAGGAGGAGGGGAATATATATGTCAGAAGAACAAATAAAAGAACCTGTAATTATTAATCCTAATTTAGAATTTGTAAAGGATGTAATTTCTGCAGGTGGAGAGGATTTAAAAAAGTGTTATCAATGCTCAACTTGTACTGTTGTATGTAATATGACACCCAATGAAAAACCATTCCCACGGAAAGAGATGCTGTATGCCCAATGGGGGTTAAAGGATAAGCTAATTAGTAATCCAGACATCTGGTTATGTCATCAATGTAGTGACTGCACAGCTTACTGCCCAAGAGGAGCAAAACCAGGAGAAGTGCTTGGCGCTGTAAGAAAAATAGCAGTACAGCATTATTCTGCACCTTCCTTTTTGGCAAAGATGGTGAATGACCCAAAGTATTTACTAGTCCTTTTGGCTGTGCCACTAATAATCTTTCTCTTTTTACTTCACATTCAAGGATTTCTTACAAATGAAATACCAAGAAATGAGATGGGGCAGATTTCCTTTTCAAAGATGCTTGATCCTACATATTATATTGACCCCGTTTTTGTATCGGCTGCGTTGTTTGCTGTGATTTCTTTTATAATGGGGATAAAAAAGTATTGGGCTGATATGGCTAAAAACTATCCCCTGCCACCTGGTTCAGATACTACAACCAGTCTAATTGAAACAATCAAAGAAATCATCTCTCATGACAACTTTAAGAAATGTAAAGTTACCAAAGAAAGATCCCTTGCCCATATGCTTGTTTTTTATTCATTTATTGGTCTGGCAATTACTACCACTTGGGCAGTCTTTTATCTTTATGTATTAGGGCGTCCCTCACCTTATCCACTTTATGATCCAATGAAGATTGTTGGAAATATCAGTGCGATAGGATTGTTAATAGGCATTACACTTGTTACAAATAATAGGTTGAAAAATGCAGCCAAGGCTGGTAAGGGTAGCTATTATGACTGGTTATTTATTGCAGTAATTTATATTATTGCTGTCTCAGGCATATTGGCACAATTTACAAGGCTTGCAGACATTGCAGAACTGGCTTATCCGATCTATATACTCCATTTAATATTTGTGTTTTTCCTGTTTGCTTATGCACCTTTTTCTAAGATGGCTCATATGGTTTATCGAACAACAGCTATGGTCTTTGCTAGACAGGCAAAAAGGCAATAAATGTTTTTGATTTTTGAAGGAAAAGGA
>DUZI01000082.1 GCA_013349595.1 Nitrospirota bacterium | reverse complement strand
TTAAGACCTTTCTTATATTTGATTCATCGTCAATAACTAATGCCTTTATCATTTTTTCACCTCAAGTTATATGCGAATAAGCAAATTTTAACATAGAACAGCTGATTAACAGAACAACTCCATAATTTTTTAAAATGAAAAAACGATTATTTTTATGAACCCAAAAATAGCGGTAGAAAGGGCTGTTTCAAAATTTTTAAAATCAACGATTTCATTTTTTATTCTTTATTCCCAAAATCGACGATAAAACTAAAAAGTAGCAGGTAAGATAGGCAGGGCTGGTGAAGGATTTTTATACGACACCTTATAAAAAAAAGTTTGTAAGGCTTTGTCATAAGGCATTGTTTTAAATGTATAAATCAAAATTATAAATAAAATTTGTCGATTATAAAAATCCTGAGACAGCTTTTCCTAAGCGTTATTTTAAGGTTTATAATGCATTGTCTTTTGCTAAAGTTTCTCAAAACTTCTTTTATAAGGCGTCGTATAAAATTTTTCACCAACCCTTCATACTTGATTTTGTTAAGTTCTCAATTCTATAGCTGACTTTGGGTTATGAATAATCTTGTTGACAAAATGTTAATAAGATTGTTTATATTATTAGCCTAAAAAATTTTTTATTGAAAGGAGGAGGAGGAGCCATGGTAAAGTTTTTAGTACTGCTAATTGCTTTCACCTTGCTTATGCCTGTGTCTGTAATTGCATCTGATCAAGCGGAGCTGCTAAAGAAGATTGAGACACTCTCAAAAGAACTTGAAAAACTAAAGATGCAAATGCTTGACATGCAAAGAAAAGATGAAGCAAAAGAGCAAAGGATCAATTTGGTTGAGAAGAAGGCTGAATCTGCAGGTGCAGATAATATTAGTTCATGGCTTGAGATTGGCGGTGATTACAGGTTTAGATTTGATTATCTAAAGGGTGATATCCCTGCCAATTGGCTTGGCTATGGTGGTGCAACAACCTTCTCAATGCAACAGCTTCAACAGTTAGGCATGAAATATCCTAACTTAATGCAGATGTTGATGCCTTTAATGCCTCAATATCCTGGTGGTTTTGGTGCTTACATAACACCAGTAACAACCGCTCAGAGCCCAAAAAATGAGTCCATAATGCTTAACAGATTTGGACTAAATCTTAAGGCAAAGGCTACTGAGGATGTTCAGGTCAAGGCAAGACTTCTTATGTATAAGGTTTGGGGACATGATGATGTTGCCCCTGTAGGTGGGCCTTTCGGAAATGCCTATTTTGCTGATAGGTTTGTTACTATGGATGGTAATTTAGGACATATCCCTGATGGTGCAAGATTAAGGGTAGATACCGCTTATGCAACATGGAGCAACATCTTAGGTGCACCTGCATGGTTTTCAGTTGGTAGAAGACCATCCACAGGAGGTATCCCTACAAATATCAGACAAAACAAAGAAAAGACAGGAACTGCAGGTGTCCCAGGGCTGCTAGTTGATTATGCTTTTGATGGTCTTACCATTGGATATGCCCCAGATATTTCAAGTCTTCCAGGTGCATATGCAAAATTCTGCTATGGAAAGGGTTTTGACAGTGGTTATAGGACCGATGGAAACACCATGAAAGATGTTAATTTTGTTGGCTTAAACCTTGTTCCATATGAAACTGATAATTTAAGATTAGAACTTCAATACCAGAGAGGTTTTGACATTTTTGCATTCCCAGGTTATGGTGATCCCTTTGGGCTTGAAAATAAAAACAAAAATATTGGACATATTGACTGGTGGGGGACTGTAATTTCGGGCACAATTCCGAAACTTGGTCCAGGAAATCTAAATCTATTCTTTACAGGTGCACTCAGTGTGACCCATCCTAATGACAACACTTATAATGCACCATTTATATATGGAGTGAAAGCCAACGGTAGCATTGAAACCATATACGCAGGGAGATATGGACTTTTATATAACGATCCTGCCTTTGGTGGAGAGAAAAAGAGCAGAACTGGGACGGCCTTTTATACAGGGGCAAGATACGATATTCTTTCTACTGGAACGAAGATTGGGCTTGAATACAACTATGGTTCAAAATACTGGATCGGCTTTACACCTGCAGGTGATGATTTGTGGACAAGTAAACTTGCCACAAGAGGTAATGTCTTTGAGGTTTATCTCATTCAACAGCTGAATAAAAAACCAATTGCTAAGAGAGGAGATGCCTTTGTAAGACTTGGTTATCAATATTATGACTTCAAATACACTAACAGCGGTTTTTGGCTCGGAGAACCGCAGAAGATTTCTGATCTAAATCTTAATGATCCTGCTACTGTTCAGATGTTTGCACCTGTTAAAAAGGCGCATGATTTATATATAACCTTTGATGTGGTCTTTTAGTTTTTAAAATAGCAAAAATAAAAAGGGGATAACAAATAATTTGTTATCCCCTTTTGTTTTAAATTAATTTTTGTAGCTAATTAGTCTCTCTTGGGTATCGGAGATTTTCAACCATCCTCTGAACTTCTGCTGGTGGCTCTTTGGTCATCTTTGACACAATATATGTGATAAAAATGTTAATTATCATACCTATCATACCGATACCTTCTGGTGATATACCAAACCACCAGTTAGCTGCTACATTTGCAGAAGGATTGATGAATTTAAAGTATATTATGTAAGCAGCTGTAAAGATAATACCTGTTAACATCCCAACAATGGCGCCTTCTTTTGTAGCCTTCTTCCAGAATATACCCATTATTATTACTGGGAAGAAAGACGATGCAGCAAGACCAAATGCAAAGGCAACTACCTGTGCCACAAAACCAGGTGGGTTTATACCCAAATAACCAGCACAGATAACTGCAAATCCAGCTGCAATCCTTGCCCAAATTAATTCCTTTTTCTCTGACAAATTGGGAAATATCACATTCTTTAGAAGGTCATGGGAGAGTGCTGATGAAATCACGAGTAGTAATCCAGCAGCAGTTGAGAGGGCTGCTGCCAATCCGCCTGCTGCAACAAGTGCAATCACCCATGCAGGTAATTTTGCAATTTCAGGATTAGCAAGGACAATGATGTCGTTGTCAATATAAAGCTCATTTTTGCTTTTGTCATTAATAGGAGTCTTTACAACCCTTTCACCATACTGACCTCTTGATGGTTTACCATCACTATCTTTTGCAAATTCTAACTTACCCTTAAAGGCATCACCTTTTGCATATTGAATTTTACCATCACCATTTTTATCCTTCCATGCAACAAGACCTGTCTTTTCCCAGTTTTTAAACCATGAAGGTGCATCTACATAGGCAGTATTGTTCAAAGTTTGTATCATATTAAACCTTGCAAAAGAGGCAACTGCAGGGGCAGTTGTGTATAAGAGGGCTATAAAAAGAAGAGCCCAACCTGCCGAAGCCCTTGCACCTCTTATGGTAGGTGTCGTGAAAAATCTGATTATTATGTGAGGCAATCCTGCAGTCCCAACCATAAGAACAAGTGTGATTGCAAAGACATCAATTACGCTCTTTGCACCACGCCCTGTATAAGCGGGGAAACCCAAGTCTCGATGAACCTGGTCAAGTTTTTCCAGTAGATAACCCGATTCAGTATTTAATAACCTTGCCCCTGCCTCTGATAGAGATGCCCCAAAACCTATTTGTGGAAAGGGTATGTTGGTAAGCATTATAGATATAAATATGGCAGGGATTAAATAAGCAAAAATAAGCACACAATACTGGGCAACTTGTGTGTATGTAATACCTTTCATACCACCTAATACTGCATAGAAAAAAACTATACACATGCCAATTAAAACACCAATGTTTATATCTACTTCAAGGAACCTTGAGAAGACAACCCCTACGCCTCTCATTTGCCCTGCTACATAAACAAAAGAGATAAAGATAGCACAGACAACTGCTACTATCCTTGCTGTTTGAGAATAGTATCTTTCCCCAACAAACATTGGGACGGTGTATTTACCATATTTCCTTAAATAAGGTGCAAGTAACATAGCAAGAAGGACATAACCACCTGTCCAACCCATTAAATACATAGCACCATCTCTACCCATAAAGGAAATCATTCCTGCCATTGATATAAAAGATGCTGCAGACATCCAGTCAGCACCTGTTGCCATACCGTTTAATACAGGATGCACCTGTTTTGCAGCCACATAAAACTCACCTGTACTCTTTGCCTTTGACCAAATCGCTATACCTATATATAGAGCAAAGGAGAGTCCTACAATAATCCAAGTCCAAGTCATTATATCCATATTTGTATTCTCCTTTTTGATTAGATTTTATTTCTCATCAACATTGTATTTCATATCAAGATTGTTCATGAGCTTTACATAGATAGCGATAAGTATCACAAAGATAACCTCTGAACCCTGTTGGGCAAACCAAAAACCAAGTGGAAATCCAAAAAACTTGATTGCATCAAGCTGGTCAGCAAGCAATATACCAAATAAATACGAAACAATAAACCACACAGACAATAAAATGACAATATAAGTTAAATTTTCTCTCCAATAAGCGTTAAGATTTTCTTTTGAATGTTCAGTCATTAAAAACCCTCCTTTTTTGTTATATTTTACTAACTGCAATCAAAGACTAATCTACTTTTTGCCCAATCACCTCCTTTTATGTAATTTTTTTAAGGCTTGCTGACCATTATTAAATCCTTTATAGTATTTATACCCCTTTTTGATAAGGCAGGGAGACATCTCTGAAATATCTGGGCTGTAATGAAGGCATCGCTCAAGGCGTTATGTCCTTCTTGAACAGGCACATCAAACTCCCTTGCTATTTCAAATAAATTAGCTGTTGGCATAGCTAAATTATCATCTACAAAGGCATCGCAACCTACTTTTTTCTTTTTTATAATTAAATACATCTTAAGCAAATCAATCACAGGATTTTGAATATTAAACCCATAAAGTCTTTTCATTTCTTTGTTGATAAACTCTATATCTATGGCAATACAATAGCCAACAATAATCTTGCCCTTACAAAAATCTATGAACTCAGGCATGATTAAATCTATCGATGGGCATTCAGATGCCTCTTTAGGAGTAATACCATGGATGATTATAGAAGCTGGTCTTAGACAAACAGAAGGGGCAACAATCCTGTAAAAGTAATCTCCCATATAAATACTTCCGCCTTTCATACGAACTGCACCGATTGATAAGATACAATCACCTTTTGAATCAAGTCCTGTGAGTTCTGTATCGATCACAACATATGAGGCATCATATATAGAACAATTAAAGTTTATCTCTTCAAGTATCTTGAGATTTTTATAAACAGCAGGCTTAATATCCTTGTTCTTGTATAACCCTTGTAAAATCTTGTTTTTATATTTTGTAAATAAAAATGACATTATCCAGACAACCTACCCAATAAATATCTGTTTTCAATAGACTCCTGAACCCTTGAAATCACTTGACAAGATTCCTTAAGTGTCTTTTTTTCTAAATTGGTAAGGTCATTAGGGTCAATATAATTATCTGGTTGTAAGCCTTTGGTTAACTGGTTAAATTGATGAACTATCTTCATCATCATTATAAACTCAAAGGCATGTTTTAACTCATCACCCATTTGCCTAATAGTATCATGACTTTCCATTAGTCGCTCAATCCTCTCTAATGTAGAGGTTTCCTCAATCCTTTTTTCAAGGGCAAAGAGCCTAACGACATTAATTAATGGAGAAAGAAATTTGAATTTAATATTAAATTTATTCTTGTGCATACCATCTTTTTCAACGACAAAGGTCTTAAAAAAACTCAATGGTGGTTTCACATTCACTGTCATCTTTGCCATAAGTAGTAAAAACATATCTTTGCCTTTTAAAGAGGTTAATAGATGTCTTTTAAGTTCCTCAGCAAGGGTAAAATCACCATGAATAGCCCTAAAATCAAAAAGTATTACAGAGGCAAGTATTGCTTCTGTTTTGGGGACATTTATCCAACTACTGAAATAACTCTTCCATACACTTATCGGTTGTCTCCACTTTGGATTACTTGCCATATAGTTGCCTGGACAAACAGGGAACCCACACATAACAAGAGAATCTCTTACATATTTTGTAAAAACAGAGAAGTATCTTTTAGTTTCCTCATCTTCTGACAATGTCTCAGGGTCTGCACATATAATTGCATTGTCTTGATCAGTTTTAAATGTCTGTTCTTTTCTGCCTTCACTACCAAAAACAATCCAGCAATATGAAGTTGGTGGGGGACCAAATTTTTTTTCTGCCAAGGTAAGTATTTTTTTCAAGATTCTGTCATTAATCTCAGACATTATCTTTGTAATGTTACTCGCCTTTGCCCCTTCTTTTATGAGTATGTCCATTATGCTATTTAGTTTGTTTGATATTTGGGCTACACCATCTACAGTCTGCTGAATTTCTATATCCTTCGCTACTGTAACAGGAGAAGATCCTTGAAGCATCATCAAATCATGGTTTGTAATAATACCTTTGATTTTGCCATCTTCTACAATTAATAGATGATGAATGTTATAACGAATCATCTTTAAGAGTGCCTCAAAACAATATTCTTTAGAATCTGATTTAATAAGTGAAACACTCATGATGGAGCATATGCTATTTCTGGTATCAAGTCCTTTAGCAATCACTTTTTTTCTTAAATCTCTGTCTGTAACGATACCTACAGGAACAGCATTGGAATCAATAATAACAACAGAACTTATTTCATGTCTTGTCATTATTTCAGCAGCCTCTTTAATTGATGTATCTTGGAAGACCGATATTACACCTTTAGTAGCAAGCATACCCACAGGCGTGGTAAAAAGCAGCATATCTCCTGATACCTTATTAAGTGTCTTGGAGTGCATCTCTTCTAATGTCTTGTCTAAATACTTTTTTAAAAAAGACTGATGAAAGAAATCCTTAATGTTAGGATGTCTGTCTATGATAGCCCTCATCTCTGTTTTGCTAATTATATAACAAAGCGTGTCTTCAAGAGTCATTACACTAACTCTTGACTTATTATCTGAAAATAGACTCAGATAACCAATTAACTCTCCTTCTCCTCTATAATCTGTTATTATCTCTTCGCCTGTGTTTGATACGGCATAAATCTTAACACTCCCCTTCTTAATAATTTTTAGATTATCGCTTGGAGGCCCTTCTTGTTTTAATAGAATGGTATTTTGTGGATAAAACTCAAGGAGGGTTTTTTCTGAAATAGCAATTAGCTCATCTTCCTTAAGAAACTGGAAAGGAATCACTGTTTTTAAAAACTTTACTACATCTTCTGTAATCATCCTTTCTCCCCTCCATTAGGATATTGACGGAAACGGTGATTTTTATTATTTATACTATGATAAACCATCGCACTATAATTGACAATACTATATTGCGATAGTCTTAAAATGAAAATTAATGAGCAATTAAAATGCCAATGCTAAAAAAAGATAAGCTGTTGTTAATATAATTATTTTATGATGAGGGCTATAAAAAAGTAACTTATTGTAATCAAGAATTACCTATAGTAACATTGATAATCTTTTGAAGTAGAATTTTCAATGACTTTAATGCTTTTCCCCTTTTTATAGCTAAAGTCAATTTATCATTTTTCTTGTTTTAGATCTAAATCAGGGTAAAGTTCCTTTATACATTCGGGGCATATTGCATGGGTAAATTTTGCATCTGAGTGGGCTTGTATATACTTTTCAATCTGTTGCCAATATCCTTTATCATCTCTTATTTTTTTACAATTAGCACAAATAGGCAAGAACCCCTGA
>DUZI01000081.1 GCA_013349595.1 Nitrospirota bacterium | reverse complement strand
GTGGAATTTTTATACGACACCTTATAAAAAAAAGTTCCTAGGGCTTTGTCATAAGGCATTGTTTTAAATGTATAAATCAAAATTATAAATAAAAAATCTGTCGATTATAAAAATCCTGAAACAGCCCTTCCTAAGCGCTATTTTAAGGAGGACATAACGATTGACAGAAAATATTCTGGTTATACAGAAGGAGAATTAATAACAAGCTTTGAAGAACATATAAGAGATAAAGACATAGGGCAAATAAGGCATTGGTATAATGGATACAGTTGGACTGGAGATGAGAGGGTATATAATCCATTTAGCATAATAAATTATTTACAGACGGGGGTATTTAGGAATTACTGGCTTGAAAGTGGGACGCCTACATTTCTGATTGAGCTACTTAAACAAAGGAGATACTACATTCCACAAATAGAGAATATTGAAACGGGAGAGTCACTTATAGGTAGTTTTGATATAAACTTCATAGAGCCAAAGAATTTAATGTTTCAGACAGGGTATTTGACAATTCATGAGACAAAGCAAGCAGTAGCAGAGATAAGATACAAGTTAGGCTATCCGAATCATGATCAAGAAGTCACTTACAGAGACGATACTAAACTTTTATTCATTTAACAGGACATCAGTATCAGACAACAAGATAAGGCTTGAAGAGGCACTGTTAAACTGCAAGATAGATGAGATAAAGGAGATAATCAAGTCACACTTTGCTTCAATACCGGGGGAGTGTTATAGGAAGAACAAGATAGGCAAGTATGAGGGATATTACTCAAGTGTAATTTACAGTTATTTTGCTTCATTGGGATTACAAGTAAGGTGTGAAGATGCGACAAATTATGGAAGAATAGATATGACAGTAGTGATGGAGCATGTGGTATTTATCATAGAGTTTAAGACAGTTGAGGGGAGTAAAGACAAGGGCAAGGTGATAAAGCAAATCAAGGAAAAGAACTATGCAGAAAAGTATAAAGGTCTTAAATTGCCAATTTATTATTTAATAGGGATTGATTTTGACAAAACAAAGAGGAATGTAAGTAGTTTTAAGTGGGAGAAGGCGGAAGCGGCAGTGAATTACTGTCAAGTGAGTTAATGATTGTCATTTTATCAAAGCCCAAAAATAGCGATAGGAAGGGCTGTTTCGGAATTTTTATAATCGACGATTTCATTTTAATTTTGCTTTATTCTTTATAAGATTTTTTATAAGGTGTTGTATAAAATTTTTCACCAACCCTTCCTACTTGATTTTGTTAAGTTCTCAGTTCTATCGCTGATTTTGGGTCAAAGGGGAAATCTCGACGAGAGTATCTGTTTTAAGTATAATAGGTAATTGAGATAAGGTTTTTTTTAAAAGAGATAATTTGAGAAATCTTAAAGTGTAAGTTTTAATTATCCCTTTGTTAGGTGGGATTTCTCATTATCCTTTCTAATAAGATCCATTAAAAAGGAGGTGGTGGATAGCAAAAGACAGTAATTTAGTTTCAAGTTAGTCAATGAGCAAAATCTCTATCTATAAAGAGGAGATTAAGGCTTATTAAAAAACCAATATTAAAAAAGGAGGTATGTAAATGGAAAGAAAAGAAGTTATTACGATTAAGGGTAATCCATTAACCCTTGTAGGAAATGAAGTAAAGGTAGGTGATAAGGCACCTGATTTCAAAGTGCTTGATGGTGCACTAAATGAGGTCAAACTTAGTGATTTTAAAGGCAAAATAAAGGTGATTAGTGTGACTCCGTCACTTGATACACCTGTATGCGACATGCAGTTAAAGAGGTTTGACAAGGAGGCGACCTCTCTATCTGATGATGTGGCAATGATTAATATTAGTGTTGACCTCCCCTTTGCAATATCAAGATTTTGCACCACCAATGAAATCTCAAAGGCAAAAGCTTATTCAGACCATAAGGATTTGTCCTTTGGACAGAATTATGGTCTTATTATCAAAGAATTAAGGCTTCTTGCAAGGGCGATTGTTATAATCGATAGAGAAGACATAATTCGCTCCTTTGAAGTAGTCAGCGAGGTCACAAATCATCCTGATTATGATAAGGCCCTCAATACATTAAAACAGTTGGTTTAAAGGAGGTCTTTTTTTTAAATGCCAGTTTATGAGTATGAGTGTAAATCCTGTAAAAAGGTCTTTGAGATGATGCAGAAATTTGATGATCAACCCTTATTAACCTGTGAAAGTTGCGGCGGAGAGGTTAGAAAACTAATCTCAAATACATCCTTTGTCCTTAAAGGGACTGGTTGGTATATAACTGACTATGCCAGAAAGTCAGAAGAAAAACCAGCAACAGAAAAAACCTCACAAGATTCAAAGGCTGAAACACCTGAGACAAAGTCAGAAACTACGCCACCACCATCTACTACCACTGAGACCAAGACTGATGTTAAAAACAATTCTTCAGAAGGTGCAAAGAGTGAATAAACCTCACATCCATATACCTTTTGAGAGAATTGACGAATACCTAAATTTGGCAAATAAATATAAGATAAATATGGAAGTCTTTTTCAAGGGGGCAGTGCTTGACAACATTGACGGTAATCAAGTATCAACCCTGAGAAAAAGACTTACCTACAATCCAACTATTTCTATTCACGCACCATTTATGGATTTATCCCCTGCTGCCATTGACAGTAAGATTAGGGCTGTTACAATACAGAGGTTTCAACAAACCCTTGAGATAGCTCACATCCTTGAAGCAAATATAATTGTATTTCATTCAGGTTATGAAAAGTGGAAATATGCCCTTGATGCCAATTTATGGCTTCAAAAAAGTCTTGAGACATGGATACCTCTTAATGAGAAAGCAAAGGATATGGGTTTAAAGATAGCGATAGAAAATATCTTTGAGGATGAACCAAGCAATCTTAAAATGCTTATGGACGCTATAAACTCAGTGAATTTTGGAATATGCTTTGATACGGGTCATTTTAATATATTTTCCCAAACCCCTCTGTCTCTTTGGATAGAGCACTTGAAACCTAATATTATTGAACTTCATATTCACGACAATGACAAAAGCTTTGACCAACATAAACCCATTGGAGAAGGATCTTTTAATTTTAAAGAACTCTTTGATAATTTAGATTTACAAAACTTAGTGATTACCCTTGAAAATCACTCACCTGAGGATGTCTTTAAAAGTCTCGATGCTTTAAGCAGATCTTAGTCCTTTCGATAAATCATGACATTAACAACGAAAGACACTATCGCTGCTATTTCTACCCCAATAGGTACTGGTGGGATAGGAATTATCAGGGTTAGCGGTATTGATGCTATCACCATTGTAGATAAGGTTTTTGTCTCAAAAAAAGAGAAAAAACTATCAAATGTCAAGAGTCACACTATCCATTACGGTTATATTTTTGATGATAAAACAAATGAAATAATTGATGAAGTCCTTGTGACGGTAATGAAATCTCCTCATAGCTACACTTGTGAAGATACTGTAGAGATAAACTGCCATGGTGGTTATCTTAGTTTATCAAAAACATTAAATCTCCTGTTATCAAGGGGTGCACGGTTTGCTCAACCTGGTGAATTTACCATGAGGGCATTTCTAAATGGCAGGATTGATTTATCTCAGGCAGAGGCAGTAATGGATTTGATTAATTCAAAGACAGATATTGCTCATAAAAATGCCTTGTCTCAGCTTGAAGGTTTATTACAAGATAGGATCAATAATATCCTTAATGAGCTTGTCGAGACCTCTGCATATATAGAGGCACACATTGACTTTCCTGAAGATGATATTGGTGATATTGACAAATCAGGATTACTTGATCAGATCGATAGGATAAAATGTAACATTCAAAATCTTTCTAACAGCTTTAATGAGGGGAAATATCTGAAAGAAGGTCTTGCAGTATCCATTATAGGGAAACCAAATGTAGGTAAATCATCACTACTGAATTGCCTCTTGATGAAAAACAGGGCAATCGTTACTGATATACCAGGGACTACAAGGGATATCATTGAAGAAATGCTTAACATCAAAGGTCTACCTGTAAAAATAATAGACACTGCTGGAATAAGAGATGCTGAAAATATAATTGAAAAAGAAGGTATAATGCGTAGTAAAAAATCCATAGAGTTATCTGATATTATACTTGCTGTCTTTGATAGTAGTGCCCTTTTTGATGAACAAGACCTCCAGATAGTTGAAATGATTAAGGGCAAAAAATGTATAATTGTCCTCAATAAATGTGATTTAAATAAAAATTTAATTGATTTAAAATTCTTTGAAAATTTTAAGGTTTCACACATATCAGCCCTTAAAGGACAAGGTATTGATGAACTAAAGGATACTTTATTTGAACTTGCAGTTGGCAAAGACAGTGCTATCAGTCAGGGAGATTTTTTGATTACCAGTCAGAGACATAAGTTTCTTCTTGATAGCACAACAGATGCATTAAATATGGCTATAGAAAAAATTATAACTAAACAACCACTTGAAATAGTAGCTTTGTATATAAGAGAATCTATTGACTCTCTTTCAGAGATAACAGGGGCAGTGAGGATTGAAGAAATCTTAAATAAAATCTTTGAAGGTTTTTGTATAGGAAAGTGAAGGGCTTTTTTAAAATACCTAGTAAATTCTCTTGAAAGTCTCATAGTAAATAAAGTAATAACATATAAACAAATAGTCTCAAAATAATCTATCTAAAAAAGGGGGAAAAAATGCATCTCAAGGTCTTTTTTTTGATCATCTTAATCTTGTCTATTTTTTTTAACACCTCATGTGCTAATGAGAAATATGGTGGAGAGATTGACCCAAAGTCACCACTTGTAACGGTAAAAGACATTTATTTAAACAAAGACCTTTTAAACAAAAAAGTTAATCTTGAAGGCATAATCATTACCCAATGTCAAGCAAGCGGATGTTGGTTTTTTTTAAAAGATTCCACAGGTCAGATATTTATAAATCTTGCCCCTAAGGGTTTTACACTACCACCAAAAACAGGCAAGAAGGCAAAGGTCACAGGCTTTGTCTCTAATATGGGTGATAACAGGGTAATAATCGCAGAGGCAGTGGAGATTTACTAAAATGAACTTATTTTCCCTATCTTATAAAAATCTATTAAGGCATAAGACAAGATTTTTTCTTACACTCCTTGCAATTATGTCGTCAACGGCTGTCTTGTTTTCACTACTATCTTTCCACAGAGGCTTTGATAGAGAACTATCAAAGGAACTGGAAAATACAGGTGTTCATTTTATGATAGTACCTTCTGGATGTCCTCATGAGGTTGCATCATTAATCCTTCATGGGGCGGTAATACCAAAATTTTTGTCTCCAGATTTACTAAAAGAGGTCAACAAATTGGATTCCATCGCCTTAGTGACACCAATCTTGGTATTTCAAATGGCAAATCAACAAAAGGCAAGTGTTGTTTTGATTTACGGATTGGAGTTTGATGCCCTAAAGACACTCAAACCTCATTGGAAGATTAACGGCAGCCTTCCCAGTAATGACAGAGAGATAATACTTGGTTATGAAATAGCGCAACATGACAACCTCAAAGTAGGTGATAACTACCCAATAGGGCAAGCACTTTATAGAATTAGTGCAGTTTTAGAAAAGACAGGTTCTCAAGATGATGCATTTGTCTATCTATCAATAAAGAATGCACAGGGGTTATTAAAAAAAGATGATGCCTTTACAGCCCTTGCGGTCAAGGTAAAAGATACAGCTAATATTAATGAAGTGATAGAATCTCTCACAAAAGATATACCTGGCATCCAGATTGTCACTATTTCACAGATTCTGAATAGTCTTTCCTCTGTAGCTAACTCAGCAAAGATATTAAGTCTTTCAGTAGCATTTATTGCTATTATAATCAGCGCCATTGGATTGATGAATTCCATACTCATGTCAGCCTTTGAGCGTAGGCAAGAGACAGGTATGATGAGGGCAGTCGGGGCAGGAAGATTAGATATATTTTTAATCTATACAATTGAGTCTGTTTTACAGACATTTACTGGTAGCATAATGGGCATAGTTATCTCACTTATCGGCTCAAAAGCAATAGAGACTATTGTAAAAAAGATGATGCCCTATTCTCCTTCAGGGGAGATGATAACATTTAATCTTGATATCGCATTGATGTGTTTAGCTTTATCTCTTAGTATTGGTTTGATAGTGGCTTTTTATCCTGCATGGATAGCATCAAGGATTTCTCCTGTGGAGGCAATAAAATCATGATAGAGACCAAAAATTTAACAAAGGTTTACAAAAGAGGGATAGAGTCAGTCTATGCTGTAAAGGATGTAACACTTAGTATTAAAAAGGGTGAGTTTGTTTCAATAGTAGGTCAATCTGGTTCTGGTAAGACCACCTTACTACAGATAATTGGATGTATGGATATGGCAACTTCAGGTATCTTAAAGATAAATGACAATGAAATACAGAACTCTTCAAATAAAACAATGACAAAATTAAGGAGAGAGACCTTTGGATTTGTATTTCAGCAGTTTTACTTGATGCCAGGTCTTACTGTTTATGAAAACATGGTAATGCCTTTACTCTTTTCAAGGAATAAGAGTGATAAGGCTTATGTTGATAGTCTCATAGAGATTGTAGGATTAAAAGGCAAAGAATACAATCTACCATCACAAATCAGTGGTGGTGAAATGCAAAGAGTTGCTATTGCAAGGTCACTTATTAATAAACCCCAATGTATTCTTGCAGACGAACCTACAGGAAACCTTGATAGTTCCAATAGCGAAAAGATATTTGAACTCTTTAGCAGACTTAATGAGACTGGTCTTACCATCATAATGGTAACCCATAATCAAGACCTGGCAAAAAGGACAAAAAGGATTATAGAAATCAAAGATGGGGCTATCCGATAAAAAGACTAAGGCTTGATAGCACTATATAATGTGACAGTGCCAAAGGTAAGTGTTTTAAATTTACAGGACTGAAATCCACTTTGTGACAAGAGATTACAAAAAATCTCCCTTGTATGAAAGCCTTCAATTGAATCAGCAAGGTATAAATAAGCCTCTTTTGATGAGAAAATAGAGGCAATTCTTGGCATTAGGTTTTTTAAATAATATCTATAAACAGGCAAGATAAAACCTGTCGGCATAGAAAATTCCAAAAAAACCACCTTACCACCACTTTTGAGAACCCTTATTATCTCTTTAAATGCCCTTAATGTATCAGGCATATTTCTGATTCCAAAGGCACAAGTGATTCCATCAAAAGAAGAATCCTTAAAGGGGATTTCATAGCCAGAACCAACTACAGCAATGTAGTCAGTGTGTCTTAATTTTGTGATTGCCCTCTTTAACATCTTTTGACTTAAGTCAAGACCTACAACCTTAAAACCCCTTTCTAAAAGCCCTTTTGAACTATCCCCAGTCCCAGATGCCAGGTCAAGAATCAAAAGACTTTTATAATCGTCAAACTCCTTCCACATAACTCGTCGCCATTTGAAATCACTACCAAAAGAAAGGAGATGATTGAGGAAATCGTAACGACCTTCAATGAAGTCAAAGTTAGGCTGTTGTATCTTACGAGGAATATTGTTTGAGCAATTCAAGGGCACTTACAGGGGTTACAGAACCATGTGTATCCTTATCAATTACAACCACTGGTGCTAAGCCACATGCACCAAGACACCGAACACTCTCAAGAGAAAACTTCCTGTCCTCAGTGATACCACCTAACTCAATGCCAAGACTTGTTTTGTATTTATTGATTATTTCCTCTGAACCCTTTACATAACATGCAGTGCCAAGGCAAACCTTGATATTATGTTTGCCCTTTGGCTTCATACTAAAAAATGAATAAAATGACACTACACCATGCACCTCACTGACAGGCATACGGAGTTTTTTGGCTATATATCTAAT
>DUZI01000080.1 GCA_013349595.1 Nitrospirota bacterium | reverse complement strand
CTTGACCTGGGAGCAACCGAATATTGCATCAAACCAATTGAAAAACAAGAACTCGAAATAAAAGTTGAAAGGCTTCTAAGGAGTTTTTGATAATGGCATATAAATTACGATGGGTTACTGACAATCTGGCAGTAGGAAGTGCACCTATGTCCGAAAAAGACCTTGATACTATAAAAGAATGTGGGATTACAAATATAGTAAATCTGTGTGGAGAGTTTTGTGACCTTGCTAATATTGAAAGAATAAGTGGCTTTGATGTTTTTTATTTGCCCATAGATGATGACAGTGTGCCTGCTATGGAGGAGATGGAAAATGCCCTTGAATGGCTTGATGAGGCAATTTTTTTAGGTAAAAAGGTGTTAATACACTGTAGGCTTGGTTTAGGCAGAACAGGGACTTTTATTAATAGTTATTTAGTAAGAAAGGGTTTTGGACTCAAACAGGCACAAAAAAAGCTTAAACATATAAAATCAACACCATCAAGTTACTACCAGTGGGATTTACTCAGAAAATATGACAAACAAAATAAACAACTTACCTTGAGAGAGCCATCCCTTGAAGGTAAACACTTTGTAGATTTAACACCATACTTTTCTGAATACGAGGTCTTTGTTGCAGAGATAGAGCGGACAATAAAGGAAAACATCCCAAATAACTTATTAGTATCTGACTGTGGAAGAAAACAAAGTCCCTGTTGCAGCGAGACCTTTTCTATTCAATTAATTGAAGCTGCCTATCTTCATCATTATATAAACAAAACCCTTTGCCGCGACGAGAGGATAAGAGTGATTGACAGGGCATTTTCATTGAGAAATCTTCTAACAAATAAATACCGATGTCCTTTATATGAAGAGGATCATTGTCTTGTATATTCAAAAAGGCCATTAAGATGCAAGGTCTTTGGACATTATGAGGCATTTTACATATTTTTAAAAAATAATAATACTAATGAAAAAGATAATGTAATTCTTCAAAGAATCAGCAAATATGCCCTTGATGAAAGCCTTCATGAAATATCAAGACATCTATTTTTGGCACTTAATTCATCTTTTTTAAACGATAATACATTAAGATTTAGTATTATTAATGTTGCCTCTGGAAGATTTGTACAGGATTATTTTGAATACACTTTAAAGATAATGAAGAAGAAAGAATAATGCCGAAGGCGGGACTCGAACCCGCACAGGTTGCCCCACACGCCCCTCAAACGTGCGTGTCTACCAGTTCCACCACTTCGGCATGGAATTTAATATAGCACTATTAAGGACTGTTTTTCAAACTATGGCAATAATAAATATTCACAACAATAATTATTCTAAAGTTATTGACAGGGCAGTTTCTGTGGTCAGAAATAGCGGCTTATTGATTTACCCAACAGAGACCTTTTATGCCCTTGGTGCAAGATATGATGCAAAAGAGGCAATCAGCAGGATTTTTACTGTAAAGGTTAGGACAAGTGAAAAGACCCTACCACTTATAATCGGTGATTTGTCTCAACTGGAGTTAATCACAACATCAATCAGTAATGAAGAAAGGATTTTTATAGATAAATTTTGGCCAGGGCCACTGACTATTTTATTAAATGCAAAGGCAGACTTACATGAACAAATATCATTTAATAAAAAGGTAGCAGTAAGAATGACTGATAATAAGGTTGCTCAGGATATTTCAAAATACTCAGGCTTTCCTCTAATTTCAACTAGTGCAAATATTTCTAAGATGCCAGCATCAACCAGTATTGATGATTTAATTCCCCATTTTAATGATAAGGTAGATTTAATCATTGATGCAGGATTTACCAAAGGCGGTAAACCATCTACGATCGTGGAGATAACAAGTCAAGGAGTAAAAATATTAAGATTAGGTGCAATAGAAAAGGATAAAATACTTGAAGCAGGGCTCAGAATATTGTCTTAATCTTATGGATTAGGCTATCATACAAACTTATGGCAAAATCAAATAGCCTAGAAAAGGTAACACTCAAAAAAATTAAGTCTAGTTGTAATTCTGTGTGTGATATACTCGCACAGGCTGGCATCCCCAATAATCTCAATTGGCGCTGTCTATTTAATTTTCTTAGAACCCTTGAGAAAAATGAATTTTACAGTGAAGAACAAAAGAGGCTTCTACAAATAAAACTACAAGACTTACTACAAGAACTTGATTTTTCTGATTCAAATTACGATGAAACCATAAAATATATAGAATCAATAAGGCATATACATTGTAATGAGCAGAAAGATGTATTAAACAAGAAACTCAAAGAACTTGAGAAAAACTATGAAGATATGAAAACTGTGCTTAGTCAAGTATTACGCAATTATGCAAGCGTAGCCACACTTGGTATGCAATTCAGTAAGGACAAAGTCTATGATATTGAAAATCTCAAGGATACGACAGTCCACGCCCTTGAAAATGAAGAAGATCGTAAAAAGATAATCAATGGAGTTATCAGCACTACTAACAAGATGGTTGAAAAGATAAATAATGAAATCAATGAGTGGAAAAATAAGGCAAAGGAATCGGAGATATGGAAACACAAGGCAATGGAAATGGAAAGACTTGCAAACATTGATTCCTTGACAGGTCTTTTCAATAGACGGGCATTTGACCAACATATTGAAGCTATGGTAAAGGCATTATTAAATATAGAGACCTATCTTTCACTTATGATTATAGACATAGACCACTTTAAAAAATTTAATGACAACTACGGACACGATGTTGGCGATGAAGTATTAAAACTTGTCTCAAGTATTATAAAGAAAAACGCCTCAAGGGAAGGAGATTTCTCTGCCAGGTATGGTGGAGAAGAACTCATATTGGTCTGCGAAGGATTAGACATCGAAATGGCAAAGGAAGTTGCAGAGAATATTAGAAAGGAAATTGAAGAATACAAGTTTTTAATAAAAAAACAAGAACCAGAGACAACTCAAATAACAGTTAGCATAGGTGTATCTGAACTTGATTGCTGTAAGATTAACAACAATTTATTAAGTGATACTGAGATCCAAGCCTTAGTTCAACAATTCATTCAATCTGCAGATAAGGCACTTTATAAGGCTAAAAAGTCAGGCAGAAACATGGTTTGCTCTGCCATTTAAGAAAAAAAGCAGAATTGGTCAAAGAGTTCCCCATAGGAGATACAAAATGGAAGAGAAATTTAATACACCCCAGAATTTTATAAAATCAATTATTGAAGAAGACTTTAAAAAAGGTAAGGTTAACAAAATAATCACACGTTTTCCACCCGAGCCAAACGGTTATCTCCACATCGGACATGCCAAGTCAATATGTCTTAACTTTGGTTTGGCAGAGGATTTTGCAGGACATTGCAACCTAAGATTTGATGATACCAATCCAAGTAAAGAGGAATTGGAATATGTGGAATCAATCATAGAGGATGTAAAATGGTTAGGCTTTGATTGGAAAGACAGGATTTATTATGCCTCTGATTATTTTGAACAACTCTATCAATGGGCAGAGGATTTGATAAAAAAAGGTCTTGCCTATGTTTGTGAATTGACCCCTGAGGAGATTAAAGAATACAGGGGCACCTTGACTGAACCAGGCAAAGAAAGCCAATGGAGAAACAGACCCATAGAAGAGAATCTTGACCTTTTCAGGAGGATGAGGGCAGGAGAGTTTCCAGATGGTTCAAAGACACTTAGGTCTAAGATTGATATGTCTTCAGGTAATATCAACATGAGAGACCCTGTTATGTATCGCATAAAGCATGAACAACATCATAGAACTGGCAATAAGTGGTGTATTTATCCGATGTATGATTATGCCCATGGGCAAAGTGATTCAATTGAAGGGGTTACACACTCTATATGCACAATTGAGTATGAAGACCATAGGCCTCTTTATGACTGGTATCTTGATGCCATAGGTATTTATCACCCTCAACAGATAGAATTTGCAAGATTAAACCTAAGTCATACTGTATTAAGCAAGAGGAAACTCCTTGTATTAGTTAACAGGGGGTTTGTGTCTGGCTGGAATGATCCACGAATGCCGACCATTGCTGGTATTAGAAGGAGAGGTTATACTCCAAAATCAATTAGAAACTTCTGCGAGCGTATTGGTGTTGGAAAGAAAGAAAGCCTTGTAGATATAGCATTACTTGAATTTTGCATCAGGGAAGACCTTAATAAAATAGCCCAAAGGGTCATGGCAGTCTTAAACCCAGTAAAGGTTACAATCATTAATTATCCTGAAGACAAGATAGAGTATCTTGATGCAATCAATAACCCTGAAGACCCTCAAGCAGGGACCCGCAAGATACCCTTTTCAAGAGAGATATTTATTGAAAAAGACGATTTTATGGAACATCCAGTAAAAGATTTTTACAGGCTCGCCCCAAATAGGGAGGTTCGTCTCAGATATGCCTATTTTATTAAGTGTATAGATTTTAAAAAGGACAATGAAGGCAACATCAGTGAGATTATCTGCACTTACGACCCTGCTACAAGGGGTGGTGATGCACCTGATAAAAGAAAGGTAAAAGCTACTCTACACTGGGTATCTGTAAGGGAGTGTTTTGAGGCAGAAGTCCGTTTGTATGAAACACTTTTTACAAAAGAAAATCCCGATGATACAGAGGGAGGAAAAGACTTTACAGACTATATAAACCCAAATTCCCTTAAAGTTATCAAAGATGCTAAGTTAGAACCCTCTTTAAAAAATGCACAAAAGGATGATAAGTTTCAGTTTGAAAGACTTGGTTATTTTTGTGTTGACAGTGTTGATTCAAAGGAAAATGCACCTGTCTTTAATCGCACAGTTACTTTAAAAGACGAATGGGCAAAGATAAAAAACAAAGTTATTGGTCAAACAAATAAGTAAACTGTTACATTAGTACTTTACTAAAATATCTTAAGTAACTTATCCTGCTTTTTTAATAACTTCATAGGGATTAAGGGATTTTTTATGTGGTTATTATTCGTTAAATAAGACTTTTTTGAAGAGAAAACTTTTTTTTCTAAAGCTTAAATTTCTATATCACAAAAATAGCAATAGGAAGTGCTGTTTCGGAATTTTTATAATTGACGATTTCATTTTAATCTTGCTTTATTCTTTATAGTGCAATGCCTTTTGCTAAAGTTTCTCAAGTTTTCTTTTATAAAGTGTCGTATAAAATTTTCACCAACCCTTCCTACTTGATTTTGTTAAATTCTCAGCTCTATCGCTGATTTTGGATATATCTTAAAAATGTTTTTTTTATACAAGTATGCCTTTGCAAAAAGAATTCTTACTTAATTTATTATCAACTTTAAATAAATACCATATTTTGTATAGAATATTTATCTTAATAAATCACCTAAAAGGAGGGTTTTGAAGATGTATAGGATTTTATCTCTAATAGTGATTATGATAGTTCTCTCTTCAATGGGCTGTAATACTGTTCACGGGGTAGGCAAAGATATAGAAAGTGCAGGTAAGGCAATACAAAAGTCATCTAAATAATTCATTAACAAAGGAGAATAACATGGAAGTCAAGACTGAAGGGATGAAGGCAGTTATTACTATTCTTGTAAATGTATCACAATTCATGTCAAGCCTCGGGACACTACTTGGGAGCGGGGATTTTAATAAACTTGATAAGCAAGAACAAGACGAAATAATTAATAATACTAAATCAATTAGCTCTTTTTTAAATGAGTTTTCCTTGTCACTCCACGACATGATTGTAAAAGCAGAAGGTTCTGAAGATGAGATAAAAAAATGAGAAATTCTTCATGCTTTTGATTTGTCTTTAAAATATAAATATCTTTACTTCCCCTCGTCTAAGTAAAATGTTTTTTAAAAACATAAAAATAATTGGAATTGTTAGTTTTTCTCTTTTTATTGCCTATTTTTCTATTCAGTTATTTGTGCCTTCTTACAAAGGAAAAGAGGCAATAGAAATAGAGATACCTGAGGGAGCGACCTTTAGGGAGGCAATGGAGATACTGAAGGCGAATAACCTCATAAGAGACAAAAATATCTTTCTTCTCATTGGAAGGATTAGTGGTGTCGATAAGAGAATTAGGGCGGGTTTTTATAGATTTTGGGGCAACATCACACCTTATCAGGTCTATAAACATTTCAAAGAGGGAAGGATCGTTGAGTTTGAAATAGTCGTCAATGAGGGAGACAGTCTCTGGGAGATTAGGGAAAAAATGACTGCAAAGAAGTTAATATCTACCACAGATTTTGATAGCTTAGTTTATGATAAAAACCTGCTGTTTTCTTTTAACATTGATGCCCCAAGCCTTGAGGGCTATCTATATCCTGATACATATAAGTTTCCAAAGGGAATGAAGGCAAAGGCAATATTTAAGATTATGGTTGACAGACTCCGCAAAGAATATACAGAAGAAATACTAAAAAAGATGGAAGAGATTGGCTGGACAGAAAATCAGATTCTCACCCTTGCATCAATCATTGAAAGAGAGGCAGTAATAAATAAAGAAAAGCCTATCATATCAGCAGTCTATCATAATAGGTTAAAACTCGGTATGCCCCTTCAAGCAGACCCAACTACCATTTATGGCATCAAAACCTATAGAGACAAGATTTACAGAAAGGATTATCAAAACAAAAGCCCTTATAATACCTATGTTATCAAGGGTTTGCCACCTGGACCTATTTCATCACCAAGCATTTCATCAATTGAGGCTACCCTTAAACCAGCAAAGGTGCCATTTTTGTATTTTGTATCACGCAATGACGGAACACATATCTTTTCAAAGACACTTAAGGAGCACATCTTGGCGATAAGAAATATCCGCAAATCACAAGAAAGAGAAGAAGGTTAATAATGATTAAAAGAAAGGCAACAAGGCTTATAAAAGTTGGCAAAGTCAATATTGGCAATAATGCCCCTATCTCTGTCCAATCAATGACAAAAACTGATACTCGAGATGTTCGCTCTACAATCAATCAAATACAGTCTCTTGAATCTATAGGGTGTGAGATTGTTAGACTTGCAGTCCCCGACAGGGAGGCAGGAGGTTCCCTATTAGAGATAAAAAAATTAGTCTCCGTGCCACTGATTGCAGACATACACTTTGATTGGCGGATAGCCCTTATGGCAATAGATGCAGGGATTGATGGCTTAAGGATAAATCCTGGCAATATCGGTGCCTCTTGGAAGATAAAGGAAGTAGTCAGCCTATCAAGACAAAAAGGTATTCCTATACGAATAGGTGTAAATGCAGGTTCGCTTCAAAAGGACATTCTCCACAAGTATGGCCATCCAACTCCCCAAGCTATTGTTGAGAGTGCAGAGAGACATATGGAAATCCTGCAAGAGCTTGACTTTCACGACTTTAAGGTTTCACTAAAGGCATCAGATGTAATGATGACTATCAAAGCCTACAGGCTATTTTCTGAAAGACATGATTATCCTCTTCATATTGGAATATCTGAGGCAGGTCCTTCATATACAGGAATTATTAAGAGTTCAGTAGGTTTAGGTATATTGCTTTATGAAGGGATAGGTGATACTATGAGAGTATCATTGACTTCATCGCCTGAAGAAGAGGTAAGGACTGCCTTTATGATTTTAAGGGCACTTGGGCTTAGAGAACCCTCTGCAGACATAATCTCCTGTCCTACCTGCGGCAGATGTCAGGTTGATATAAAACCCCTTGCAAGACAGGTAGAGGAAGAATTAAAGGATATTAAAACACCCATTAAAGTAGCTGTCATGGGATGTGCTGTCAATGGGCCTGGTGAAGCTCGTGAGGCTGATTTGGGGATTGCCTGTGGAAAAGGGGAAGGATTTTTATTTAAAAACGGCAAGATAATCAAATCTTTCAAGGAAGATGATTTACTCAAGGGCTTTCTTGAGGAATTATCAGTATTTAAAAATAAGTAGTCTGGTTGTTATAATTTTATCTGTCCAAAATAATATTTGTAGAGGCAAT
>DUZI01000079.1 GCA_013349595.1 Nitrospirota bacterium | reverse complement strand
CATTATAAGGAATAAAGCAAAATTAAAATGAAATCATCGATTATAAAAATTCCGAAACAGCCCTTTCTATCGCTATTTTTGGGTTTTTAGCTTGAATATTACACCTTTTTTTGATAGAATGTTGATTCCTTTTTGGGGAGTCGTCCAACGGCAGGACGACAGACTCTGGATCTGTTTATAGGGGTTCGAATCCTCTCTCCCCAGCCAATGCTCCCATCGTCTAGGGGCCTAGGACGCAGCCCTCTCAAGGCTAAAACACGGGTTCGAATCCCGTTGGGAGCGCCATAAAAAGGATTTCAAATCATATAACGATGCTATTAAGTGTAAATATAGACCACACAGCCACACTAAGAGAGGCAAGAAAAGGTAATGAACCTGACCCTGTAATGTCTGCTACCCTAGCAATTTTGGGCGGTGCTGATGGGATTACCCTTCATCTTAGGGAAGATAGAAGACACGTAAATGATAGAGATTTAGCCCTTCTAAGAGAAATTGTCAGGTGCGAACTTAATCTTGAGATGGCTTCAACAGAGGAAATGCTCCAAATTGCACTAAAGACTAATCCTGATTTGATAACTATTGTACCTGAGAAGAGATTAGAACTCACCACAGAAGGAGGCATGGATTTATCATTCAAAAGGGACTATCTATGTGATTTCGTAAAAAAACTAAAAAATAAGGGACTTGTTGTAAGTGTTTTTATTAATCCAGTAATAGAAGATTTAAACATAGCAAAGGAAATTGGCTTTGATATGGTTGAATTTCATACAGGTTTTTATGCTGATTCAAGAGGTAAAGAACAAGAACAGGCATTGATAAATATTATCAAGGCAGTAGAAGAGGCAGGAAAGATTGGTATGCTTGCAAACGCAGGACATGGACTTAACTATTTCAATGTGTCAAGGATTGCATCCATACCAGGTATAAGGGGTTTATATATTGGTCATAGTATTATCTCAAGAGCTGTCCTTATTGGTATTGAAAAGGCCGTAAGGGATATGAAATCATTAATAAAATTCTCTTGAGGTGAAGTCCCAAAATCGGCGATAGAACTAAAAAGCTTAATAAAATCAGCAAGTAAGATAGGAAGGGAATTTTTATACGACACCTTATAAAAAAAGTTCCTTGGGCTTTGTCATAAGGCATTGCGTTATAATGAATAAAGCAGTAAAATTTGTCGATTATAAAAAGCCTGAAACAGCCCTTCCTATCGCTATTTGAGGTGAAGTATAGGATCTTTTAAATGATAATAATTTATATAAAAAATGCAAATATAAAACTAAGGAGATAAATATTATGGCTCTTTCTTTTGCTTTTTCAAAAACTGATGATGATAAAGATTACATCAGTCAGGTTTTACCAATAATTAATTCTTCAGTAAATAATGACGAAAAGCTCAAGGCTTTAGATTCTTTTTTACAAAAGCACAGTAATCATGCACCAACTTATAACAATATTGCTGTGTTATATCAAGAAAATGGTGATTATGAAAAAGCTCTAACTTACTACAAAAAAGCAATAGAGCTTGATCCACAAAATTTAGTTTTCATAAAAAATCTTGCTGATTATTATTTTATTGTTGAATCAGATCTTGAAAATGCGATGAAGCTCTATATAAAAGCCATTGAGATTGATGCTGAAGATGTGGAGGTTTATTTAATAATTGGAAATATATGCACCTTAATTGGTAATTATAATGATGCAAGATTCTTTTATGATAAGGCACTTGAGATTGAGCCATGGAATTTGACTGCTATGGATAATCTTGATTGGCTTGATGAGATTAATAAGTAATTTAACTTAGTTTTACATACATTGGTTAATGATAATATATTGGTTTCTGCAATTGTATCTGTCTATAATTCTTCTCTTTATATCAAGGGTTGCATTGAAGATTTAATAAATCAAAGTCTCTATCAAAAGGGCAAATTAGAAATATTAATTGTTGACTCTGCATCAGAGGAAGAAGAGTATGAAATTATAAAAAACTATCTTTCCGAAAAAATCATTTACATAAGATTACCTTACAAGACCACAGTCTATGGTGCTTGGAATGAGGGAATTAAAAAGGCAAGAGGTAAGTTTATTACAAATGCTAACACCGATGATAGACATGCCCCTGATGCCTTTTTAAAAATGGCTCAAATTCTTGAATCAATGCCTAATATAGTCTTGGTTTATGCAGATGTTTATGTTACTACAAAGCAAAACGAAACCTTTGAACAATCTTCAAAAACAGAGAGATTTTATTGGTATGACTGGGACAGGAAAACTTTACTTGAAAAGGGCTGTTTCATAGGACCACAACCAATGTGGAGGGCTTGTATTCATAATGAGTTTGGCTATTTTGATGACTCATTAATTGTATCTGGTGATGCGGAATTTTGGTTGAGGATTTCACAGGGCTACGATTTTTTTCATATAAAAGAACCTCTCGGTTTATATCTCAAATCTGATACCAGCGTTGAACATAGAAATAGTCTAAGACGAGACTTTGAAAATATAAGAATAATAACTATTTACAGAGAGGCATACCAAAATCGCATGATAATTAGGGTAAAGCCAGAAAGGAGACTTATGGAGTTTGACAACGATCTAATAACTTGTATTCTTATTGCTTCTGATAGAGAAAAACATCAAGCAATGATAGAAATGGTTAGTGCCTTTACAAAGGGCAAGTTTGAGATAATACATATTGAGTCATTAGGTGATGGTTTGAATATTGGGGCTTTGTTGAATCAAGCAATAGCAAGGGCACAGGGAAAATACATTGCAATTATTGATGAAAATGTCATTATTACAGATAGCACCTTAGATTTTTTAAAATTGCATTTGAGAGAAGAAGTATACCTATCATGCCCTATTACACAGATGAAATTAGATTATAGTGAATTACCCTATAATGATTTGCAAGGATTAAGGGAATATGCAATTTCTTTTAGAGAGAGAAACTTACAAAGAAGGATTTTTACAAGACAAGCCTTTGCCTCATGTATGTTAATAAATGTTGAGTTATTTTCAAAGGTTGGGGTATTTGATGAAAGGTTTATGACATTAAGAGGTGTCATTGATGATTTTAGTATAAGGGCAACTCTAAAAGACTGTAAGATAGTTATTGGAGGAGATATATTTGTCCATTGTTCTAAGAAGATCTTAATGAATCAAAAAGATAAGGAACTATTCAATTCAAAATGGGGAAATATAGATGCGGCAAGTCATGAGGGTAAAATACTTCTTTCAACTGATACATCAGATAAAGCTTGGGATTTATTTTTGAGAGGTTATGTTGAAAGTTCATTAAATTTACTTATTGATTACCTCAAGTTTATAGATGACGAAATTTCTATAAAAAGGACACTTATAAAGATACTTTTTTATACTTTGAAATATGAAGATGTTTCAAAGATTTTAATAAACAGTGATGACGAAGAAATTTATTTTTATAAAGCCCTTGCTTTGATTAGCAATGAGAGATTTCAAGATGCTATTGATATATCGTCAAAAAAAATTACGAAAAAATATCTTAAAGATACTATAACAGCCTCAATAGCAATAGAAAAAAATCAAAATGATAAGGCTGAAGAGTTGTTGATTCAAATAATTGAACAAGAGCCATATTTTGCTTTAGCCTACAAAAAACTTGGATATTTGCAATACAGTGAGGGTAAGAAAAAGACAGCCCTTAATAATATTGAAAGGGCCTTTATGATTGAACCAGTAAACCCATCTATTGCATCTGCTTATCACTTTATATTGTCTATTGAAGGTCTTTACAGAAGAGGGGAGAAGATTTTCAAAGAGACCTGTATGTTTTATCCTAACTCTAAGCAAATTCTTTCCTATTTAATTTACTATCTTTTGAAAGAGAATAAACCTTATGAAGCAATGGCGGAGATTGAAAAGATGATAAGCAAATTTAATATTGATGAAGAGACCCTAACTCGTGCTTTGTCAATAAGGAAGATAATTGGTGCAATTAATAAAACTGATGAAAGACCAAGCCTTTCAATATGTATGATTGTAAAGAATGAAGAGACTAATATCATTAATTGTATTAATTCAGTCAAAGTCATAGCAGATGAAATTATTGTTGTTGATACTGGTTCGTCAGACAGGACAAAGTTATTGGCTGAGATCTTTGGTGCTAAGTTTTTTGATTTTAAATGGAATGATGATTTTTCAGAGGCACGAAACTACTCCATTTCTCATGCAAAGGGAGACTGGATTTTAGTCATTGATGCAGATGAGGTGATTTCTAAATTAGATTACAATCAAATAAGGGTATTGTTAAAGGATAAGACAAAGGCTTATCAGATTGTCACAAGAAACTACACCTATGATAGATCAATTCTTGGTTTTATAGAAAATGATGGTTTTTACCCAGAAGAAAAGGGTTTTGGTTGGTTTCCTACTTTAAAAGTAAGACTTTTCCCTAAATCAGATTTGATTATGTTTGAAGGTAATGTTCATGAGATGGTTGAAGAATCTATAAAAAAAGCTCAACTACAGATAGAGACAGCACCTTTTTTTATACACCACTATGGAAAAATAGATATTCAAAAGGATAGGATTAAGGGTGAGGTTTACTATGATTTAGGGAAAAAAAAGCTCAAAAATGATCCAAATAATCCAAAGGCAATAAAAGAACTTGCCATAGTTTCCGGTGCACTTGGCTTTTTTGATGAGGCAATTGAATTATGGAATAAATACTTGTCCTTTAAAGATAATGATATGGATGCCCTCTTAAACCTCTCTGGTCTTTATGCTATCAAGAAAGATGATGAAAATTTACTAAAAATCTCTGATAAAATTCTTTCCATTGAACCAAATAACAACATTGCTCTTAATAATATAAATAGGGTTAGGACTAAATAGAGGTGTCTTTTTTAAGAAATTCAACAAGAGATTATATTGATAGAGGTAATGAATACTTTACACAAGGTGATTACGGAGAGGCTTTAAAATGTTATAGAAAGGCATTGTGTCTTGATAAGACACTATCAGTTGCCTATTTCAACATAGCTAACATACTTGCGATTCAATCAAAGTTTTATCCTGCAGAACAGCATTATAAATATGCAATCAGATATAAGAGAGACTTTCCAGAGGCATTTAATAATCTTGGGAATGTTCTTCGTGAGCAGGGTAAATTATCTGAAGCATATGAAGCTTATAAAAAGGCTCTTTTTTTTAAGTGTGATTATTTTGAAGCTTATAATGGTCTTGGAAATGTATTGCAGTCAGAAGGGAATATTGAAGATGCAATAAATTCTTATAGAAAGGCAATAGACTTAAATCCAAAATACCAAATTGCCAAAAGCAACCTGTTACTTTGTCTTAATTATAGTAGCAACATTAAACTACAAAATATCTATGAAGAGCACACAAAACTTGCTGAGTCTATTGAAAAATCTGTCAAAAGATTCAAAAGAACAAACCCTATTAATAAAATTAAAGACAAAATAAGAATAGGATATTTATCACCTGATTTTAGAAGACATTCTGTCGGTTATTTTATACGACCTATAATTGAATGTCATAATAGAGATGATTTTGTTGTTTTTGCTTATTCTGATGTTATTACAAGAGATACCTTTACTGATGAAATTGAAAGGATGTCTGACCATTTTATTGATTGTGCAAGATTTAATGAAAATGAGCTTTATCAAAAAATTTGTGATGATAAAATAGACATACTCTTTGATCTTGCAGGTCATAGTGGGTATAACAGGCTAACAATCTTTGCTATGAAACCTGCACCTATTCAAATAACATGGATTGGCTATCCAAATACAACAGGACTAAAGACTATGGATTATCGCATAGTTGATGAAATTACTGATCCTATTGGAATGACAGAGTCAATTAATAGTGAAAAACTTTTAAGAATGCCCTATTGCTTTCTTTGTTACTCACCGCCAAAGGATGCTCCAATAGTAGAGAAAGCACCATTTTTAAAAAATGGATTCATCACCTTTGGGTCTTTCAACAATCTCTCAAAGATAAATGATTTTACCGTTGACCTTTGGTCAAAGGTGCTACATTTAAGGAATGATTCTAAGATGCTTATTAAATCAAAGACATTTATTGATAAAGGTGTAAGAGATAGGTTTTTAAAGAGGTTTCAAGAGAGAGGTATTGATGAAAGCAGGTTAATACTGATGCCCCATGTTAAGAGTTTTAGAGAGCATCTTGATGTCTATAACTCCATTGACATTGCCCTTGATTGCTATCCTTATAATGGCACTACTACTACTTTTGAAGCTCTATTTATGGGTGTCCCTGTAATTACGCTTTCTGGAAATAGCCATGTTTCAAGGGTAGGTATGAGCATATTAACTAACCTTTTTATTGAGGGTTTGATTGCAAAAAACAGTGATGAATATATCAAAATCTCATCAAATCTTATTTCTAATCCAGACATAATAATATCGTTAAGAAAAGCCTTAAGAGGCATACTAATGAATTCAATCCTTGTTGATAAAATGGCTTTCACAAGACAGCTTGAGGAGATGTTGAAGAAAATAATTCTAACATGATTTCTCATATCTGTTCATAAAATATCTTTGCAGAAGCTATATATTGCAAAAAAACAGATGTAAGCCTAATAAAAAGGGGGCAAGGGGTTTTAAAAAATGCAGTGAGTTAGTGTTTATTGAATTGAATTTAGAAAATCTCCATTTGTTGGGGGTTTGTTATATTTCTAAATTTTTATTTCTAACTCACTAATTCACTGTTGTTTACAAGTTAAATTGCGCCTAATCACTGCTGTTGGCTAACTCACTTATCCACTTGCGCTATATTAACTAAACCAACCTAATTTTGAAAATGCAACTTTATTTAATCAAACCCAAAATCGGCGATAGAACTAAAAAGCTTAATAAAATCAGCAAGTAAGATAGGAAGGGCTGGTGTGGAATTTTTATACGACACCTTATAAAAAAAGTTACTAGGGCTTTGTCATAAGGCATTGCATTATAATGAATAAAGCAAAATTAAATAAAAATCTGTCGATTATAAAAAGCCTGAAACAGCCCTTCCTAAGCGCTATTTTAAGGAATCAAAAGTCTCGATTTAAGTAGGGGGTATCTGTGAAATTACATTATTTTGAACAACAGTAAGTTATGTAAATATAATTGCAGGATTATTGAGATTGAATTAACTTTGAATAATCATATGCCCTAAGAAAGGCAAGAAACTCCTCAACGGCATGGCTTTTTACTGCAATCTTTTGCTGTATAAGTAAAAACTTTCTTTCCATTTTCTCTTCTTTGATAGTCACATATTTGAGTGTCTTATTTTTTAACTCTTTTAAAACTGCCCATTTTGAAATTATAGATACCCCTACACCATTTTCTACAGAGGTTTTTATTGATTCTAATCCACTTAGAGAAAGGGAAATATGCATATTGTTTAATGTCAAACCGTTTTTATGGAAGCATTGTTCTATATGAGCCCTTGTGCCAGAAGTTTCTTCTCTTAAAATGAAAGGTTCTTTGACTAACTCAACTATAGAGATTTTTCTTTTTTTTACCCAAGGATGTGAAGGTGGTATGATCACTACTAATTCATCTTTCAAAATAGGCTCAACAATCAACTTCTGTTTTGAGACTTCTGGCTCAACAAAACCAAAGTCTAATAAACCGTTATAAACTAATTCTTCTATTCTCTTTGTATTTGAGATTTCTAAACTGATTTTAATCTTTGGATGAACCTTTTTGAAATCAACAAGTAAAAAGGGCATTATGTAGTTCCCTATTGTACTGCTACAACCTATTGTTATACTCCCTTTCATCAACCCAGTTATCTTAGATATGTCTTTTTCAGCCTTTGCGTATAAGGCAAGTATTTCTTTTGCATAACTATACAATATCTCTCCAGAGGGGGTTAATGAAATACAATTATTTGTTCTATCAAACAATTTAGTTTCATAGGATTCTTCTAAGGATTGAATTTGTAAACTTACTGCTGGTTGAGTTAAATGAATAATTTCTGAAGTCTTAGAAAAACTTTTTGTCTCTGCTACTGTGCAAAAAACCCTTAACTTATGGTCT
>DUZI01000078.1 GCA_013349595.1 Nitrospirota bacterium | reverse complement strand
GGCACCGAGATCCAGCGATAAGGATAAGTCTCTTTCATTCGTTTTGACAGTTCTAATGCCCCTTTCGCTACAGCCGCAAAACTCAACTACCACCCCAAAAAGTCTTGGGGACCCCGTTTCTTCGGGTACAAACAATTGCGGCTGTTTAACGCTACAGTTGCAAAGAACTGTTGACAAAACATCGCTATTTATTTCAGAGCCCCATCCTTATCGCTGTATTTGGGTAGCAGTTTTAATCCTTCATCTTGATTGTGTAAGGCTATCCCCCGTAATTCTTTGTATCTTTTTATAGTTTTTTTGTCTTTATTTTTTAATGTTTTATCAAGTCTTTTTATCTGTAGGTCTATATTATTTGACATCTCAAGGTATTTGTCATATTTTCTCTTTTCAGTTTTGATATGAAAATCCTCGCTATTTATGACCCACTTATCTTTAAAGAAAATCCAAGAGGCAAAGTCTTCAAGCTTATAACCTTCTGCAACCTTAATCTTACTATGGATAAAGTCTCTTACAATAAGCCCCTTTTGATCGGCGATAACTTTATATGAACCGACAAAGGGCTCCTTTGTCCCTTGATCATCCATATATTCCCACTTTGACCTCATCTCTTGGCTCTTGGCATGGCAACTTGCACACTTTCGTGCCTTGCCATAAGGATGTGATGCTTGCTGTAAATCAAGCCATAGTAAGTGTTTATTATTTGAACCTGTTTCAAAGGTCCCAAGAATATAATAGGCATCTCTTGTGCTGTAATCATCCCATCTGTATTTAATTGTTCCTGAAGGGGGCACATCTTTGCTGAAGTTTCCTAAGGTATGAGGCATGACTTTTATAGGCATCCACTTGCCCTTTTTATCTTTCATCAAAATGGGTGGACTTTGGATTCCGTAATATAAAGAATATTTTTTAAAAGGATTTTTTTGTTCAGCCACATAACCAGGTCCCCAGACAATTAACTGATAACCTCTAAGCTCATTTACATGACAAGTAGCACAGTCAAGATTTTTATGAATGCTCTTTGAATGTGCCTCTTCAATCTCTACATGGCAGTCTTGACAGCCAGCCTTTCTTACCATATCTCCCATGCCCTCTCTACCTGTATGATGGCAATCAATACAATGTATTCCCTTTTTGTAATGGCTGTCAGGCTCCATGCCTGTTGGTATAGAATAATCACCGCCAATATAGGTCTCTCCCCTTCTACTTTGCATTGCACCAGGGTGACAGATACTTGTGCCTCTTCCATATCCTGCACAACTCATAGAAGAGGGCTTTTTTACAAAGTTATGGACACCCTCTTTTTTATTAGGTTCATAATGACAATCAAGACAGCCAGCATGGCATACATTACAAAAACGTTGTTTATTCTTTGCCTGTTCATGACTGAAGGGCAAATTTATCTCTTTTTGTATCTTCTCTGTATTTTTGAAATCAAATCCAATTTTTTTTAACTCCTTTTGAACGGGGGTATCTGCAAAGGAAGGTCCACAGTTATGGGGTCCATAAGGTTGTAGCCAAGTCTGCATTGTCCTTTGACGAAAGTTTGTTCCCATGATAGTCTTATTGAATTGCTTGAGTTCTTGAGGGTGACAATTTGATTTGCCACAGGTCTTTTTTACTATTTCAGGGGAGAAATTAAAACTATCTCTGTCCCTATCGTGCCATAATACATTTCTTACCTCTGGATGTTTTGAATCAGCTTTTGATTCATCGTCAATAGGTAACATCATTCTTATATAATCTTTTCCTTCTGGTAATAGACTTTTTTTGTAATTTATATCCTCTCTTGTAAGTGCAGTCCCTTTATGACTGACGAAAAATGCCTTTAACATGCCCTTATGTGCCTTATCTTTATCCTTTGCCCTCGCATCACCAAGATGGCAGTCTTGACAGTGAATGTTTTTATGTTTTGTTTGTTTTTCAATATCTTCTCTGCTTGTAATGAATTGGGGATAACCGAGAGACTTCATTTTATCAATATCAGAATGACAATTAAGACACTCATCACCAAGACCTTGCCAAGTATCATAAGACACAAATAGTATTAGGAGCAGGAATTGGATTACAAAAAGTATAAGAAATTTAATGCTTAGACGCTCACTGAGAGAGCCAATATTCATTAAGTATCAGAGGATTGTTCAGGGAGTGTTATCTTTATGACCTTTCCGCTGTCACCGAGATTTTCAAGCAACTTATTATTGAATTGAATTTTAATGCCTCCAGCATTTCCAATTAGTAATTTAAATGACTCATTAGCCTTGTAATGCAGTTGTTGACCAGCGTTTAAGGTTAAGTCTTTCTTTTCTTTGTTGTCTATTATTATCTGAAGCCAGACCTTTTCAATTGCTACAATAGAAAGATTATGTTTGAAGGTTTGAGCAATATCTTTTGTTGATTTATCATCTTTATTTAATGCAATAACCTGACCCTCTTGTTTTGAATCTTCTGATAGATTTTCTTTGCCTTGAGGACTTACATTGATGTCTTCTTTTGCTTTAACGACGATAGCTGGCGGCTTGTATTCACCTACCTCATTTATACCATGATACTTTGATTGATAGGTGAGCAACAAGTAGCCTGATAAAGTCATTATGAGGACAATTAGTGCAAGTTTAACTAGAGAGAATGGAATATAATTTATTGTTAACTTATTTGATTCATAAGATTTTTTAAGTGAATTTGTTAACCTATCTATTGGTTTTTCTGAATGAAGGGGTCTTGTTTCAATAGGTACTTTTGAATTCCTTTTTGCAGTTAAATAATTTTCGTATTCAATAATTGTTTCATTGGGGTCAACACCTAAATATCGTGCATACTCTTTTATATATGCCCTTGTGTAAACTTCTACGGGAAGGTGTTTGAAGTCTCGTTCTTCTATTGCCTTTAGATAAGAAGTCCTGATTTTAGTATCATTTGCAATTTCAGTTAAATCCTTACCTAAGGTCTCTCTTATTTCTTTAAACTTTGACATAGATGGATATAATTTAACATATTTGATAAGATAAATTACATTTTGTAGTCTTAAATCCCAAAATCGGTGATAGAACTAAAAAGCTTAGTAAAATCAGCAAGTAAGATAGGAAGGGCTGGTGTGGAATTTTTATATGACACCTTATAAAAAAAGTTCCTATGGGGGGCTTTGTCATAAGGCATTGCATTATAATGAATAAAGCAAAATTAAATAAAATCTGTCGATTATAAAAAGCCTGAAACAGCCCTTCCTAAGCGCTATTTTAAGGTCTTAAATTTTCAAAGGAGATTTATTAGATGATTAAAGAAGCTATTAATAAAATATTAAATCGTTTAAACTTGACTGAAGAGGAGATGTATTCATGTGTTATTGAAATAATGAATAAAAGGGTAGCTGATGCACAGATTGCTTCCTTTCTAACTGCCTTGAGGATGAAGGGTGAGACGGTTGATGAGATTACAGGTTCAGCAAGGGCTATGAGGGCTATGTCTGTAAAGATTAATTCTCCAGAAGGGACTATTGATACCTGTGGCACAGGCGGTGATGGCATTGGGACATTTAATATCTCTACTGCATCTGCCCTTGTTGTAGCATCTACAGGTGTACCTGTAGCTAAACATGGTAATCGTTCTGTTTCAAGCAAATCTGGCAGTGCTGATGTCCTTGAGGCACTTGGTGTCAAGATAGATTTAACCCCAAAACAGGTTGAGGCTTGTTTATTTGAGACAAACTTTGCCTTTTTATTTGCACCACTTTTTCATCCTGCCATGAAAAATGTTGCTCAAGTAAGAAGAGATATGGGAATTAGGACGATATTTAATGTCCTTGGACCTATAACCAATCCTGCTGACACAAAGATTCAGCTAATTGGTATCTTTGACCCAAATCTTACTGAGGTAATTGCCCAAGTCCTTGGAAAATTGGGTTCAAAAAAGGCTATGGTTGTTCATGGTTTAGATGGTCTTGATGAAATATCAATCTCTATGGGGACACAGGTTACTGAATTAAAAGATAGCAAGGTAATTACTTATAATATTGAACCTGAAGAAGTAGGGCTTTCAAAAGGTCCTATTAATGAAATCATAGGTGGAGATAAAGAGATAAATGCAAAAATAATACTGTCATTGTTTGAAGGCAGTAGAGGTCCTGCAAGAGATATTGTGCTTATAAATGCTGGAGCTGGTATTTATGTTGCTGGTAAGGCAGACAGCATAAAAACAGCAATAATGATTGCACAAGAGGCAATAGATTCAGGAAAGGCCTTAAATAAATTAAAGGAAGTAATTAGTTTTACCAATAAAGTTTGATTTCTGCTAAAGGTTCTGTTAAAGGAGGATTTAAATTGGCAAGGGCTGTAATTATTTTGGCAAAGGGTTTTGAAGAGCTTGAGGCAGTGGCAGTAGTTGATGTATTAAGAAGGGCTCAGATAGAAGTAGTAATTGCTGGATTGAATAATGATTATGTAGAAAGTGCAAGGGGGGTAAAGGTAATACCTGATGAGTCTATTGATAATATCAAGGCAGAAAACTTTGATATGGTTATTTTACCTGGTGGGATACCAGGCACCGATAATCTTAATGCAGACAGTAGAGTCAGGGATCTATTAATTGATTTTGCATCAGAGGGTAGATTGACTGGTGCAATTTGCGCAGCCCCTTCTGTGTTAGCTAATGCAGGTTTACTTGAAGGTAAAAAGGTTACCTCATATCCAACTTACAAGGATAAACTTGGAAAGGTGATTTATCAGGAAGACAAGGTAGTTGTTGATGGTAATGTCTTGACAAGTAGAGGTCCTGCTACCGCTATATGCTTTGGTCTTGCAATTGTAGAGAAACTTTCAGGCAGAGAAAAGGCAGAGGAGATTAAAAAGGCAATGCTTGTTGATTATTGCGATTAGGTGTATTATCATGGAACTGTTCAATGTGTTTTTCTCCGTATCAGGGGTTTACACTAATATCTTAATTCCCCCTTTTGTTGCCCTAGCAATATCTTTTTTTACATTAATGGGTGGAATATCGGGGGCTTTTTTGCTGCTACCTTTTCAAATAAGTTTTTTAAATTATACATCGCCATCTGTAAGTGGCACTAATCACATATTCAACATAGTCGCCATTCCAAGTGGTGTATATCGTTATATTAAAGAAGGTCGTATGGCATGGCCTCTTACTTGGGTTATAATAATTGGCACTTTACCAGGTGTCTTTTTTGGTTATTACCTTCGTGTCTATTTTCTCCCAGACCCTAAGACCTTTAAAATCTTTGTTGGTTTGGTCTTGCTTTACATTGGTATCAGGCTCGTTATGGATTTGTTAGGTCTTACTAAACAACCTGAGTCTGTAAATGCACTTGAAAAAAAGTTTAAAGAAAAGTCTGAAGAAATGAAAAGGCTTAGACAGTCACAAATTTCAGCAGGATTACCAAGCAATGTAGTAGTCAAGACCATTGAGGCAAATCACAAAAGGGTAGTCTATGAATTTTGGGGCGAGAGGTTTGAATTTAACACCCTTAGTGTCAGTCTTGTAACCTTTGTCGTGGGTATTATTGGCAGTGCCTATGGAATTGGCGGTGGCTCTATAATTGCCCCCTTCCTTGTTTCGATTTGTAAGTTGCCTGTATATACCATTGCAGGTGCTGCCTTGATGGGAACATTTATTACATCATTAGTTGGTGGGATATTCTTTACCTTTGCACCACCAATTGGAGGCATTTCTGCAATGCCTGATTGGCCCTTAGGGATTTTATTTGGGATTGGTGGACTTTGTGGTATGTATCTTGGTGCAAGGACACAAAAGTTTATTCCCCAAAGATATGTAAAAGTTTTTTTGGCTTTGGTTATAGTTATTCTTTCAATAAAATATATTTTTTTCTAAAAGGAGGCAAGGTGAGATTTATTGTATGTATCAAACAAGTTCCTGATACAGCTGAGGTCAGAATAAATCCAGAGACAAATACTTTAATAAGAGATGGAGTACCAAGTATTATTAACCCTTATGATATGCATGCCATTGAGGCAGGTCTTGCGCTAAGAGAAAAGGTTGGAGGTAAAGTTACTGTTTTAACAATGGGTCCCCCACAGGCAGAAACTGCCTTAAGAGAGGCACTGTCAATGGGTGTGGATGAAGCAGTATTACTAACAGACAGGGCTTTTGCTGGTTCAGATACTTGGGCAACTTCATACACTTTATTCAAGGCTGTTACAAAGCTTGGTTTTGATTTAATTATATGTGGTAAACAAGCCATTGATGGCGATACTGCACAGGTGGGTCCAGAGATGGCAGAGTTTTTAAAAATACCACATATTGCTTATGTAAAAGCCATAGAGCATATTGATGAAAAGAATATTATTGTTCAAAGGATGATGGATGAGGGCTATGATGTGGTCAAGTCAACAATACCTGTATTACTAACTGTTGTGAAAGAACTAAATATCCCGAGACTTCCTTCACTGAAAGGAAAGATGTTTGCAAAAAAGGCAGAAATCAAAAAAATGACACGAGAGATGATATCTGCAGAGGAGGAAAATGTTGGTTTAAAGGGCTCACCTACAACGGTCCAAAATATCTTTGCCCCCGAGATAAAGAAAGACAGAAAACTCTTTACAGGGACTACAGATGAACAGGTAAATCAACTTATTGAAACACTAAGGGGGTTAAAATGCTTATAATCATTGAACAAGATAAATGTATTGGTTGTGCGGTTTGTATTGAAAGTTGTCCCTATTCTGCAATAGTGATGACTGATGAGAAGGCATCTATAAATGAGTATTGTCAGCTTTGCAGGGCTTGCTTAAATGTCTGTCCAGAAGGGGCAATAGTAGAGAGAACCGAGACAAGTGATATACAAGTAAGTCACGATTTATCAACTTATAAGGGTATATGGGTTTTTGCAGAACAAAGGGATGGTTATGTGTCTGCTGTATCCTACGAACTTATCGGAGAAGGCAGAAGGCTTGCAGGGGAACTAAAGACCAACTTATCTGCTGTGCTTTTTGGCTCCTCTGAAAAAGAGGCAGAAGAACTTATTAGATGGGGGGCAGATCAAGTATATTGGTGTGATGACCCTATCTTTGAAAAGTTTAATGACGAGCCTTATAGTCAGCAATTTGTAAGTTTAATAAATGAATTTAAACCAGCCATTATCCTTTGTGGTGCAACTGCAATTGGAAGGTCCTTTATGCCACGAGTCGCAGCAAGGGTTAGGACAGGGCTTACTGCTGATTGCACTGCCTTACAGATTGATAAAGAGACAGGCAATTTGATTCAAATAAGACCTGCCTTTGGTGGAAATATAATGGCATCAATACTTTGTCCTAATCACAGACCTCAAATAGCCACAGTAAGACCACGAGTGATGAAGAGGGGAGATTACAAAGAAGACAGAAAGGGAGAAATTATAAAGATTAGGGCAGTGAATCTAAATTCAAATACAGAGGTATTAAATAGTCACAAAGAGCCATCTTATTGCAAGGTCAACCTTCAAGAGGCAGAGGTGATTGTATCTGGTGGTAGAGGACTTGGTAATGCAAAGGGTTTTGAATTAATTGAAGAACTGGCATCGCTTCTTAATGGCTCAGTAGGTGCTTCAAGGGCAGCTGTTGATGAGGGCTGGATTGCCTATAGTCACCAGGTAGGACAAACAGGAAAGACGGTTTGTCCTAAAATTTATATCGCCTGTGGCATCTCTGGGGCAGTGCAACATCTTGTAGGTATGTCTTCCTCAGACATAATTATTGCAATTAACAAGAATCCTGAGGCACCAATTTTTAATGTGGCAAACTATGGGATTGTAGGAGATTTATACGAGGTAATTGGTTTATTAATCAAGAGACTTAAAGAGACAAAGGGATAGTCTAAACAAATTACAAAGGCATTTTTAAATGGTAATGTCAAAATTTTTGGGTAGAACCCAAAATCGGTGTTAGAACTAAAAAGCTTAATAAAAGCAGCAAGTAAGATAGGAAGGGCTGGTGAAGGATTTTTATACGACACCTTATAAAAGAAATCTTGAGAAACTTTAGCAAAAGGCATTGCATTATAAAGAATAAAGCAAAATTAAAATGAAATCGTCGATTATAAAAATTCTGAAACAGCCCT